>CAYSZE010000330.1:0-22610 GCA_964435255.1 uncultured Oligoflexia bacterium | reverse complement strand
TGGCGTAAGAAATTGGAAATGCTCAGAATGCGAAGCAATTCATGATAGAGATATCAACGCTGCTCGCAATATTTTCTATTTCGGCGCAGGACGTTGCGCTCCTACGGGAAGCCTCTCACTTCAGTGAGAGGAGGACGTCACCCGCTTCGTCACCAGAATAAGTTATCTGGTTAGCTAAAATACCAATAACTCTTCTCGAATATTTATTCATCCCTTCAAACATGGTGGTGCTGGATAGAATGCTTGGCATCCAATTTTTCCCTGTTTCTTGTGCAAATTTTTGGGTTTTATTGATCATAAAACTAGCATAAATAGCAGAAAATAAAATTAAAGTAAGCAAGACTAAGATTGAAATATTCAGTTTAAACGAAAGACTTCTTTTTTTCATATGCAGTTATCCTTTGTCACACCTTAATAAAAACAATTCATGAATTTCCTTTTACAAGTAATTCTATCTCGTTGGTTGTTAAATCGACAATTTTTGTCTGATTTAACAAAACTTCAGCTGCTTCAGAAGTTGTTTTAACGGCGGCATTACTTGTTTGTGTTGCTCGGTCAATATTAGTCATCGCCGTTGAAATTTGTCTGACTCCTATTTCCTGTTCTCTTGTAGCATCGGATATTTGCATAATAACCGAAGACATATTTGCAATATCTTCAGAAATAAGTTGAAACGCATCTTGGGCTTCGGCAGTTACTTTTTTCCCTTCTTCTACTCGTTCTTTTGTAAGTTCTAGAATTTTATTGACTTGCTCTTGGCTTGAAGTGATCAATTCTTGAATTTCGTTGGCTGATTTTCCACTAATTTTTGCTAAATTTCCTACTTCTTCCGCCACAACAGCAAAGCCTTTACCATATTCTCCCGCTCTGGCGGATTCTATGGACGCATTTAAGGAAAGCAATTCCGTTTTTGAAACAATATCGTTGATCACAGCAGTTTTAGCATTAATTTGATTAATTATTGTGGCTATATTTTGCAATTGGGCATTGGAATCTTGAATGGTTTCCATTGCTGACACCAATTTGCGCATGGTGATTTGTCCTTCTTCTGCTTTGTCAGAAGCGCTTTTAGCAACATTGGTTGATTCGCGCGCATTTTCTGCGGTTCTATTGACCATACTTGTAATTTCTTCAATGGAAGCACTTGTTTCGTGGACGGATTGTGCTTGTTCTGTGGCAGATTTTGATAAATTTTGCGAATCGTCATTTAATTTTTTAGCGATACCACTTGTAGCTTTGGATTGTGCATTTAAATTAAGGATAGATTTGGCAATTAATTTTAATGATTTAAAGTTAAATAAGAAAGTAATTGTTGTTAGAATGCCTGCACATATTAAAATTAAAGCCATAATAATATTTGTTAAATTAGTTAAATAGGCTCCTGCTTTTGTTGATTGTAATGCTCCTTGGGCATTATAATTGCTAAGTTCTTCAATTGCTTTAGTTGCTGTTTTAAATAAATTAAGCGTTTTACTATTATAAGTTTCAAAAACAGCCTGAGCCTTATTGTTTTCAAGGTCTTTAATATCGTTGTTAATTTCTTCTTTACAGTCTTTCCAAGCAGCAAGTAAATTATCATAAAATTTTTTCTCTTCTGCATCAGAAACCAGTTTAGTGTATTCTTCTAATTTTTTTTCTAAAGCATTGCTGAACTCATTTAGTTTAACTTTATCAGCATCTATTTTGTCTTTACTTTGATTGGTTAAATAATTGCCAATAATTAAAATATGTCTACGAGAAATTTGGCCAAAATTTTCTGAAATCCCTGCTATTGAATTCACGCTTGGGAGCCAATTTGAACCTGTTTCATGTACGTAAGTCTGAGATTTGTTTATCATTAAGATGGAATAAAAACCTGCAAATAAAATAAAAAATAATAAAAGTATAGTTGCGAAATTTAATTTAAAAGCAAAACTTTTCTTCATAATGAAATGATTTACCCCGCACCCATTAATATAGCACTGATATTTTCAGACGTTTTATCTAAGATATGACTTTGCTCTACCAATTCTTCAGAAGAAACCGCTGTCGATTTTACTGCATTGTTACTTTGTTGGGTTGCTTTGTCTATGGCAGACATAGCATCTGAAATTTTTCTCACTCCAAGTTCTTGTTCTTTTGTTGCTTCAAAAATTTGTTGGATCACTTCCGACATTTTAACAATATCTGCAGAAATTTTTATAAAAGATTCTTGTGCTTCACTCGTGACTTTTTTGCCGTCATCGACTCTGGCTTTGGTTAATCCTAGTATTTTATTAACTTGCTCTTGGCTTGCTGTAATCAATTCTTGTATTTCATTGGCCGCTTTACCGCTTACTTTAGCTAAATTACCTACTTCTTCAGCAACAACAGCAAAACCTTTACCATATTCTCCAGCTCTAGCCGATTCGATAGAAGCGTTTAATGATAAAAGTTCTGTTTTGGAAACAATATCATTTATCACAGCAGTTTTAGAATTGATTTGGTTTATAATGACTGCAATGTTTTGTAATTGCACATTTGATTCTTGAATTGTTTCCATGGCTTTTACAAGTTTAGTCATGGTTGATTGTCCCGCTTCTGATTTGTCAGAAGCTTTTTTTGCCACTTCAGTTGATTCTCTGGCATTTTCTGCTGTTCTGTTAACCATACTTGTTATTTCATTTATTGCGGCAGTTGTTTCATGAATAGCGGCGGACTGTTCAGAAACAGATTGTTCTAGTTTGCTTGAACCACCTTTTAAATCTATTGCTATGCGGTTGTTTTCTACACTTTGGGATTTGAGTTTAAGTATTGCTTTTTCTATTAAGTTAGTTGACTTCTTTATAATGTTAAAAATAAGTATACCAACTATTATAGAGACAGAAATTGTAGCACCCATTGAAATATTTGTTAAATTTGTTAAATAAGCCCCATCATTCGTAGAATTTACGCCGCCATTGTAATTGTAATCTGAAATTTTATTTAAATCTTCATCTAGTGTTGCTATTTGAGTGATTAATTTTTCGCGATAAAAATTAAAACCAGCATGGGATGTGCCGTTACTTTCAATTATTTTTTTTGTTTCATTAATTGTTTCACTTAGTACTTTCCAGTTTGCTTGTGCTTTTTCATAGAGCTCTTTTTCGCCTGGTTCACTGACATATTGTGCATAGTTTTTTAAGTGTTCTTCTAGTTTTTTAAAGTTGCTAGTGAATTCTTCTAGGCCTTTATCTTTAACTGTCTGGGAAGAATTTGTGGCCCAATCTAGAGTATAAATAATGAGTCCACGAGGTCCAGCAATAAGATCGCGTTTTAATTCGCCGACGGCAACTATACTAGGTAACCAATTTTCACCAGTATTTTGAGAATATGAATAAGTTTTATTTATCATAAAAATGGAATAAATAGAGATAGACAGTATAAATAAAAATAAAATACCTAGTGATAAATTCAATTTAAAACTAAGACTAATTTTTTTCATTCCATCACACTCCAAAAATTCTCTAAACTTTTGATAAATCGGTGAAGCTACATTATTTTTTAATGGACACTTTATTCAGAGGTGTTAAGAATTTGGACATGCAAGAAATTATTTAATTTGAAAAATAATAAAATTAATAAAAATTATATAAATTAACAGACATTTGGCTTTTGCTTTTGTGTTACTTTTAAGATATGTAAGTTAAGATTTATAATTTGCTTCTTTCTGGGAGACCTTACATGCAAAATACATCATATAATCCTTTGACTCAGTTGAAAGATGAAGAAACTTTATTTTTTAATTCCGTACTCGATTTTGCACGCAAAGAAATTCAACCTTTGGTTCCTGAAATGGATGAAAAAGAAGCGCTTGCACCATCTGTCGTCGCTAAAATATTTGAGCTAGGTCTAATGGCTATTGAGGTCCCTGAAAAATATGGTGGGGCAGGTGGCAGTTTTTTTCAGGCCATTTTAGCTATTCAAGCCCTTGCCCAAGTAGATCCTAGTGTTAGTGTTTTTGTTGATGTCCAAAATACCTTAGTTGCAAATGCATTGTTAAAATGGGGGTCTGAACATCTTAAACTCAAATATTTTCCTTTAATGGCAAAAAACAGAGTGGGGAGTTATTGCTTAACGGAATCGAGCAGTGGTTCCGATGCTTTTGCCCTAAAAACAACTGCACAAGATAAAGGTTCTTATTTTGAATTAAATGGTAAAAAAATATTTATTACCAATGCAAAAGAGGCATCTGTTTTTTTAGTATTTGCTAATATCAATCCTGAATTAGGATACAAAGGAATAACTGCTTTTTTTGTAGATAAAGAATTAGGTGGTGTTTCTTTAGGTAGAAAAGAATCTAAATTAGGAATAAGGGCAAGCAGTACCTGTGAGGTTATTTTTGATAAAGTAAAAGTTCCAAAAGAAAATATTATTGGTGAAATTGGTAAAGGTTACAAAATTGCCATAGAAACCTTAAATGAAGGGCGGATAGGAATAGCGGCGCAAATGCTTGGGTTGGCCGAAGGAGCCTTACATGCAGCAGTGCAATATGCGAAACAAAGAGAACAATTTGGAAAGACCATTGCACAATTTCAAGGAGTGCAGTTTCAAATAGCAGATATGGCTATCCGCATTGAAGCTGCCAAATTAATGGTTTATAATGCAGCTCGATTAAAAGATAGTGGATCTAGTTTCGTGAAAGAAGCCGCTATGGCAAAGCGATTTGCAAGTGAAGTGGCAGAATTCGTTGCGAGTACGGCATTAGAAGTGTTTGGTGGTTATGGCTTTGTAAAGGAATTTCCTGTCGAAAAATTTTATCGTGACGCAAAAATAGGAAAAATCTATGAAGGAACAACGAACATGCAGTTGCAAACTATCGCAAAGATGATACTAGATTAATCTTGTTGTTTTTTTGCTTTTTTGGAGTGATAAATTCATGAATTTAAATGTATCAATTTTGAAATTAGGTGCAATTGTCCTTTCTTCAAGCGTTTATAGCACAGTTTTTGCACAAGGAGCAGCTGCTCCCCAACAAGCTCCTGCGGGAGCCGCTTCTGCTGGGGCACCGCAAGGTGGGCCTATGTGGATCAATTTCGCATTAATGGATTGAATTATTCTTTTTATGTGGCTATTTGTATTTCGTCCGCAGTCAAAACGAGCAAAAGAGCAAAAAGAATTTTTAAATTCTCTTTCTCCAGGGATTGAAGTGATTACCGCTGGTGGTATTATAGGAACTGTTGTTGAAGTTAAAGACAATATTGTTTCTATCAATGTAGGAAACTCTACACTGCGTGTTGTTAAGTCATCTATTTCTGGCAGATTAGATGCATCTGCTGCTTCTCGTTAAGTAAAGTGTTGGTTTTGCTTTTCCTGTAAAAAGAAATAAACCGCCTGCTCTTTCTGGGCGGGTGGTTTTTTGTTTACATTTTTTTATTGCTACCAATTAGGTGATTTATGCAACACAAAGTTCCTATGCCCGCTCTGTGGTGGATTAAAACTGTTATTATATTTTGTGCTCTTATTTTTGGAATTTTATATACTTTACCTACTATTTTAGGAAATCCTACGGAGTGGCAACGCGATCAAAATGGGGCTCCTGTTAAATGGTATCAAAAGGCAGCGGAGAATTTTTTACCAGCTGCCCGTGTCAATTTAGGTCTAGATTTGCGTGGAGGCCTTTCGTTAACTTTAAATGTTGAAGTGGAAAAAGCGGTTCAAGATTCCATCATCCGCGCTATTTCAAGAGCTAAAGATCTGGTAGCCAGTGAAGGGATTAAAACGGGATCTTTTAAAGTGAATGAAGATCTTACTGCGACTATTGAACTTGATAATCCTGCACATGCCCAACTTTTGCAAAAAAGAATTAATGAACAAACTTTATTGTTATTGTATGATAAAACTGCAGGAAATACGTTACACTTTTATGCAAATAAAATGTATGTTTCTGATTTTGAAAAACAATTGATGCAGCAAGCAATTAATACAATACGCAATCGTATTGACCAATTTGGCGTTGCAGAACCAAATATTTTTCAAGCAGGGAATACAAGAGTTGTTGTAGAACTTCCTGGAATGTCTGATACAGAAAGAGCTAAACAACTGTTAGGAAATACAGCACAACTTGACTTTCGTTTGGTTTTAAATTCTGTAGCCCAAGAACAAATCCCACAATTGTTACTTGATGCTAGAAAAGCACTAAAAATTTCTGAAGAGGACCATCAACCTTCTACTATAGAAGAACTGTCGAGATGGTTACGTGAAAATAATAAATTACCAAAAGATGCTACAGTTGTATTAAAAAGAATTTATGGTCAGGGCACTCAATCTGGCAAAGTTGTTTCTACTCTTCCTTATTTAGTAGAAGCGCATGCTAAGTTAACTGGTGATCTCATAGAGGACGCACAAGCTGTACAAACTGCTGAAAATTACATTCCACAATACAGCGTATCTTTGAAGTTTAAACCGCAAGGAGCCAAACTTTTTGGTGAACTGACGACAGTAGCTGCCGATCCTAAAAATGCGCCGCACGAGGTAGCTATTATTTTAGATGGCAACTTGCAAAGCGCTCCTTATGTTCGTGCTCCGATTACAGGTGGCAATGCTTCTATAACAATGGGCAGTAATATCAATATGGCCGAACAAATGAAGCAATCACAGGATCTTGCTCTTGTTTTAAGAGCAGGTGCGTTACCTGCTTCTGTAAAAGTGGTCGAAGAACGGCAAATTGGGCCGACTGAAGGTGCACAAAATATTCATGCAGGTGTTATTTCTACAATCATAGCAGCAATTCTTGTTATTCTTGTTATGCTTGTTATTTATGGGCTCTCTGGTTTTGTGGCTAATGTGGCCATGATTTTTAATGTGCTTCTTATTTTAGCCTTTATGGCGTTGTTTGGTGCGACACTCACCTTACCAGGAATTGCAGGTATTGTTTTAACAATGGCAATTGCTGTTGACGGAAATGTGGTTATTAATGAACGTATTCGTGAAGAAATTCGTTCTGGGCTTTCGCAAAAACAATCATTTTATAAAGGCTATAATACAAGTTTCCGTACTTTAATTGACGCACACATAACATCTGCTGTCGCAGGCATTGTGCTTATGATTTATGGAAATCCTACGGTAAAAGGATTCGCTGTTACTTTGCTTTGTGGTATTATTTGTACTTTATTTACATCTTACTACGTAACAGAAGTTATTGGTCAGTGGTTGGTTGAACGAACAAAAATTAAAAGGTTTGGCTAAGAGGGAAACTATTATGGCATTTAAAATAGGAAATATTCAAGTTTTCCCGCACAATTATTACTTTGATTTTATGAAGTGGCGAAAATTTACAGTAGGGCTTTCGCTTTTGTTAGTTATTTTGTCACTAGTTATAGTTGCTATTAAAGGACTTAATTATAGTATTGACTTTCTAGGTGGCGCAGAAATTCAGGTTAATGTGTTAGAACGTTCTATTACGCGGGAAAAAATTCAAGACACATTAAAAAAAGAAGGTTTTGAACATGCAGAAGTAACAGCCTATGGAAATGTTGCTGCGCGCAAAGATAATTCAGAATCATTTATTATTCGTATTCAAAGAGAAAAAGGGAAAGATGAAAACGCAACTACAAATAGAGCGGCACAATTAAAAGAAAAGCTAAGCACACAATTTGGTGCTGATAAAATTCAATTTGCTTCTACGACCAATATTTCAGGAAAAGTGGGAAAAGAAGATGAATACAAAGGTTATATGGCTTTGCTTCTCTCCTGTATTGGCATTTTAATTTATATTGCTTTTCGTTTCGATGCACGGTTTTCGCCAGGAGCAGTGTTATGTCTAATACATAATGTCATTATTGCCTTAGGATTTATGACTCTGCTGGGGCGCCCTTTTAATACAACATCCATTGCCGCGTTTTTAACAATAGTGGGGTATTCCATTAATGACACAGTTATTGTTTACGACCGTATTCGTGAAACAAGATTGTTACAACCTAAAATGCCAATGATTGAAGTAGTTAATAAAAGTATTAGCCAAACGATGAATCGAACAATCCTGACTTCGGTAACAGCCATATTAGCATTGCTTGTGTTGTCTGTATTGGGTGGTGGTTCTATTGAAGACTTTGCTATTACAATGTTAGTAGGTGTGGTCGTTGGAACATATTCTTCTATTTATGTTGCAGCACCTTTAACTTTAATGATGGATGGTTATTTTACGAAACTAGGCTGGCGACAAAAAGACAATAAAGAAAAGGCTGTTCTTGAAAAACCAAAAGATTACGCGCCTCCTATTAATGTCAGAAAAAAAATACCGCAGGAAAAGAAATAAATGGTTTTGTCACCTGACTCTGCGGGCAGCAACACAAATAATCATAGTGTAGATTATTTGTGTTTGACAGAAAGATATGTTTGGAAAATAAAAGAAATATATGCAGAAAATCCGAGTTTCTTTAATGAGTATTTTAATAAAAAGAAACAATTTTTGTTAAATGGAAAGACTGAACAAGACGTTAAGTCTTTATTAAATTTATTACCAGATCCTTGGTTACTTAAAGATTTACGTCGTGCATGTGAACGAATTATTAAAGCAATAAAAAATAATGAAAAGATAACTATTTTTGGCGATTATGATGTCGATGGCACAACATCTTGTGCAATGTTGTCGCAGTTTTTTTTAGAGTTAAATTATCCTGTAGACATTTATATTCCCGATCGTTTATTAGAAGGATATGGTCTTAATTCTATAGGATTAAAAAAGTTAGCGGCACAAAATACACAACTTATAATTACTGTTGATAATGGTATTTCTGCATTACAAGCCTGTGCAGAAAGTAAAAAACTGGGTGTAGATATAATTATTACCGACCATCACGACATTCCTCCCATATTACCAGAGGCTTTTGCTATTTTAAATCCTAAACAACTCGATTGTTTATTTCCAGAAAAAATGTTGGCAGGTGTTGGTGTTGCTTTTTACTTAATGATTGGTTTAAGAATTTTATTAAGAGAAAATCATTTAAAATGTGATGTAAATTTGAAGAATTATCTTGATTTTGTCGCGATTGGAACGATAGCAGATATGGCTCCTTTGGTAGGAGCAAATTATATTTTGTGTAAAATTGGATTAGACGTTTTATTGCAAAATATAAATGCTGGTTGTCGTTTAGGATTGCAAGAATTGCTTCTTTGTTCTGGTTGGAAAATCGGACAAAAAGTAACAGCTAGTGACATAGGTTTTAAAATTGGGCCGCGTTTGAATGCCGCAGGACGATTAGGCAATGCATTAAGAAGTGTTGAAGTGTTAACCACAACACATTTTACTGCAGCAAAAGAAATGGCGATGCTTTTGCATCACGAAAATACGGAAAGACAATTACTTGAGAAACAATTCACAGAAGAAGCATTACAGTTAGTGCAGAGTATCCAAAATATGCCTGAAGCACTTGTTCTGCATCAAGAACATTGGCATCCTGGTGTTGTTGGACTTGTTGCAACCAGAGTATTAGATAAGTTCTATCGTCCTGTACTTGTCTTTGGAACAGTTGACGGTAAATTAAAAGGGAGTGGCCGTTCTACTCATGCCTTTAATTTATTTGCAGCTTTAAATGAAGTCAGGAATGAATTTGTCTCTTTTGGTGGACATTTTCATGCAGTGGGATTGACAATTTTACCAGAAAAACTTGCTTGGTTGACGCAGTATTTGCATGAAAAAGCACAAAGTTTTATTCACCAACAGGATAAAAAACCACAGCTAAAAATTGATGGCCAACTTTCGCTAGAAAGTCTTGATCTTGCTTTAGTTGAAAAACTTGAAGAATTAGAACCCTATGGTGTTGAGAACCCTAGAACCAGATGGCTGCTAGGACCAGTCCAAGTAAGACATGTTAAAAGAATAGGCAAAGACATTTCCCAAAATCATGCAAAAGTTCTATTCTACGATGCAGGAAAAGAAGCTTGGCTAACGGCTTTTGGGTTAGCTGCTGTTTTTGAACAGTTTTTAGAAACAGGGATTGGTGTCCAATTGGTTGTGGAAGCAAAGCTTGCTTTCTGGAATAGCAGAATGACAACTGATATCCGTGTCATTGACTATGCACCAGTGGTCTTGATTCCTAGCTGCTAAATAATTTTGCCTAAAGATAATGTATGAAGTAGAATTGGTTTCATTAAACTGAATTTTATTTGTTAATTTTAGAAAAGTGGACGCGCCTATGATCCAGTCACATAGAAATGATATTGAACCATGGTATGTTCGGAAGAAAAAATTTCCAGCACAAAATTCAAACAATAAAACCTCTAAAAAGGGTTCAAGTGAAGAGCTAATGAAGAAACAGCAAGTGAAAAGCACTGTTTTTTTCATTTTAAATTTATTGTTCATCATTTTGAGTTCATTATTAGCGGGTGTTTTTTTTACATTATCTTTCTATGATAAGTCTTTTTTTGCGACTTCAGGAATATCAGTGGTTACAGCCGTATTTCTTCTTGCAGTGGCAATAGTGTTGCTTTTTCTTATTCTTGGTTTTATTTGTTCCACTATTCTTAAAAATAAAGATCAAATTGGTAAATTCTCATATGCCTTTCTTTTCTTGAAAGGCCAAGTTCAAATAGAAGAACCACGCAAAGGAATTCCTGCACCCGAAATGGCTTTGTATCAGTTTATCCAACAGGTCAGAGCCTATGCTATGGAAAAAACTTTTTTACGCCAAAAGCAAGATCGTCAACAGGATGCGTTTTTAGGTTTAAATGGTGTTGATCCCAATTCGTTATTAAAAAGACGCTGGAATGATGTGATGGATAGTCTTAATGAATTTGAAATTTATTTAGCTAATGATCCAAAAGGTATGATTGAAAAACTTGTTGTAAAATCGCCACCACAAAATATGGATGTGTCGCAAATTTTTAGAGACGTTGCAGAAACTTTTGATACAACGTGGAGACGAAAAGGGATTAATATTGAACATGCTATTGTCACTCCCTTAAAAGCAAACACGAATGAAGCTTTGTTACGACGTTTATTAGTGGGTCCTTGGCGGAGTTGTGTGTATTTTGCTCGGAGAGGAAATGGGGTTGTCTTTTCTGCAAAAAGTATTGATGGTAAAATTATTACCCGTTGGGAATGTGAAGGAATGGCATTTCCAGAAGAATTTTTTGAATTAATGCGTAATAATCAATTAGATGTCAATGATAGAATAGAAAAAGGCATGAATTTAATTGCCTTAGATCCTAATAGCCCCAATACTTTATTTGCTTTAATAAGTTTTGTGACTTGGATAGATTTAGCACAAGTTGCTGGATGTGATTATGAAATAAAACAAGGTTCAGATGGGCTGATTATTGAACTAAGATTATAACACTTCTGTATTTTTTTTATTTTCTAAAAAATTGTAATTCAATTTCTCCTTTTTTAATATTATTCAATAAATATCTTTAATGCTTGCAAAATAGTGAATTCAACTTGAAAAATTAAGCTTATTTTGCTTATCAAATAGTTTAGTCAAAAAAATATAAATTTTCTTGACTAAATTTAGAGTTTGTATTAACTCTTGAATAAAGTTAACTAAATATTTTTTAATACAATAATATAAAAATCGGTTTTTATTTGAGTGGCTAAAAATTTAATAATAATAATAAAATAAAATTATTTTAAGGAATTATTTATGAAATTTTTCCAATTGGCATTCTGTTTTATATTGGTATTGTTTATATCTTGTGGAAAAAAAAATAATAATGAGATTAATGAAACGAAAAACTCTGAATTTATAAATTTACAGCAATTAATGCAAAAACAAATTGAATATAGTTCTTCCATAATAGGGAAAGGTTATAGCTCAATTGAGAATTTAACAAAAAACAATTGTCTTGAAAATACAACGTATGAGTTTATTGCAAATGGCCGTTCACAAATTTCATTTTATCATAATTTATCTTCCGATGAATTAAATGAAAAACTAAATATCAATACGAATGGTAAAATAAATTCTGTGCAAGGAAATGGTGTCTTTGATATTAATTACTTAAATAATTCTGACAATAAAGATTTAACTTCTACTGTAACATTAATAGCAAATGTAACAAATGGAAAAAATACACTTATTAAAAGTAGTAATGATATTTATGGGTATAAATTAAACGATTTTTATCGATCTATATTCGAGAAAAATAAAGCGGAATTTATCAAGGTATGCGGTGATGGCGTTGTTGAATCACAAAAATTGTCAGCTTTTCTAGTTATTACTGCAAGAATTGATTTTAAAAATAAAGAATCAAAATATGAGTTTGAAAGTAAATTAGGTGCAGACAAAAATATTTTTCAAGAAATAAGTTCAAATGGGGAAATAAAATTTTCACAAGATAGTAAACATAATAAAAATGCTATTAAAATTACAATATCTGGTTTACAACTAGGCGGTGATTTTACCAAATTACAAACTATTCTGAAAAAAAATGTCTGTAATTTAAATCAAATTGAACAATGTAACCAAATGTTTGATACTATTAATGAGTATTTTTCTAATGAATTTCAAAATCAACTCGATATTAACAATCAAAATTTATGGGTTACCTCAGAAATAAAAACAATTCCCTATTCACAGCTCATTATTTTAAATGACAAGGGGGAATATTTTAGCGATCAATTTAATTTTGGTTTAGACTACGCAAATTTTTCAGATAAGCTTTCATTTTTAAAAGAAACTAATAAAGAAATTAGAAAAAATATTAAAAAAATACTAGATCATTCAAATGCTAAACATTTTTCAAATGAAGAATTAGAATATCTAAATAGAAATTTGCTAAGTTCAGAAAATAATTTAAACGTCATTGAAGATTTTTTTGCAGACTGTAATAGTCTTAAATCACTAAATAATTGTTTATCTAAATATTTAAAAGAAGCAAAAGAATACTTTTTGCCAGTAGATAAAAAATTATCAAATTTAGAAGTCGAAAATCATGTTATTTCATATCATATTGGAATAGATAATATAAATATTAATGAAATTCCTTATAAAAAAAGAGATATAGAAAGTAGAATATTTAATGACCAAAAAAACTTGAAATTTGTTTTGCTTGACTTTAAAAGAAGTGAAATAAAAGATCAAAGTGTAGAATTATATTGTGAAAAAAAATTTAGTACTAAGATTAATTCTGTGCATAAAGGGGTTTGGTTTTCATTTGTACTAAATATATGGCCAACATTATATACTTTAATTAGTAAAGCCGTAAATGATGAATATTATTTGTTAGATATAATAACGAATAAGAAAAAAACAGATATATTATTAAAAGATATAAATAGATATTGTGGGCAGCAAGCAAATTTATTTATTGCCTCTAAACCAGAAAGTCTTGTCAATAAAATTGAAATATGGGAAGGCAGTTTATGAGATTATTACTTTTATTTATCAGTATTTTTTTTGTTGGTATTAATAGTTTTAAAATATTTGCTTATGATTTTAAAGATATTATTCAAGTAGCATCTGGTAAAAGACATTCATGTGCTTTAAAAAATTCAGGTGAAGTGTTTTGTTGGGGAGACAATCTAAATTATCAGTTAGGGAGTTTGGGAAATGATAGTAGTATTCCCAGGCAAGTTCCTAACTTAACAAATGTTATTGCAATATCTGCAGGAGGGCAGCATACATGTGCTCTGAAAAAGACTGGTACTGTTCAATGTTGGGGATTAAATACATTTGGACAAATAGGACAAGGGATACAAAGTAACCAACCACGTATAGCTTCTTTAAAAGAGATTAAGGAATTAAAAAATATTAAAAGCATTTCTTTAGGTGAAAATCATTCTTGTGCTTTAGATCAAGCTGGAGATATATTTTGTTGGGGAGATAACAGCGAAGGACAGCTGTTAGTTAATAATATTTCCGAATCTTCTTTACCAATTAAAAACTCTTATATTGCAAAAATTGCAATGATTTCTTCAGGAAATCAACATATTTGTGCTTTACATGTACGAGGGGATGTCTTTTGTTGGGGTGATAATAGAAGCGGACAGATTGGAAATAAAAGAATTCAAAATAAAACAGTAGTTAATTTAGTTCAGAATTTAAAAAATATAAAAAGTATTGCAGCAGGAGGTTCGTCTACTTGTGCAATAAATAATGAGAGTCAAGTTTATTGTTGGGGTGATAATACTTTTTCGCAATTAGGAATTGAAAATACATTAGAAAATAAAAATGCTAAACTTCCTATTCCATTTAAAGTAGACGACTTACAAGATATGGAGAGTTTGAGCGTAGGGGAAAATCATGTCTGTGGTTTAACTAAATCTGGAACAGTAAAATGTTGGGGAAGCAATACGAAAAATAATTTTCAATTGGGAATTGCAACAAAAAGTACTATTCATTATTTACCATTAGAAGTGCCAAACTTACTGGAAATTAATTCTATTTCTGCAGGAGGACTTCATACTTGTGCATTAAAAACAAATGGTACTGTTTATTGTTGGGGAAATAATTTTCAAGGACAATTAGGAAATGGTTCTTTTTCAGCTTCATTAGGAAGACCGTATAAAGTTTCATTCCTTAATTTTCAAGAAAAAAAGCAAAATCAATATTATTTATCATGTTATTATTATGAAATAAATAATTCACAATCAGATAGCGGAATAAATCAGACTATTTATAACAATTCAGTATTTTCTTATTATTGGGGAGTTGAATCGAAAAGTGATGAAACAAACTATTTAACTTTAAATGGACATGTAGAAGATGGTTTTTTCTTAGAAACAAAAATATCATATGAGCAAGCAATAGAAAGTTGTAATAACATATTGTATTTGAAAAATAAATCGGCAAAAAATTTAAATGTGTTTAAATTGTACGATATCAAAGCGGTTTTACAAGAAGAATTACAAGATCATGTGTATCCCATTGTATTTACCTATCCATTACGCAATGAAATGATAAAAAGAATTGTTATTTTTGGTGATAGTCTATCAGATAATGGGAATTTAAAAGAATTTACTCATTATTTACCAAGCGATCCTTATTTCAAAGGGCGTTTTAGTAATGGTTTGGTTTGGGGGGATTACTTTAGTATAACGACTCAAATACCAATTCTTAATTTTGCTTATGGAGGTTCAAAATCGAAATCAGAAATTAATAAACCTATGTATAAATTAGTATCTTACTTAAAGTCAGGTGTGCGTAATTTAATTACTGGTGGAATGACTGATTACGTCAATAAATAGTTAAAAAACTATTTAAATGGAAATTCTTTCAAAGGTAACTATAATATTCAGTCACCTGAAGAAACATTATTTGTTATTTGGATTGGTGGCAATGACTATTTAGAAATTATGAATAGTCAAACAGAATACACAAAAATAATTGATAATGATAGCCACAAATTTAGTGAAGGAGTCGTTAACAATATAATAAATAGTGTATATCAGTTGCAGTATGCAGGAGCTAAACATATTTTAGTATTAAGTTTGCCCAATATTGGTATGACACCAGAGGCTATATTAAATGACAATTATAATTTTTCTAGTGGAAAATTCAAAAAGAAAGAAGATGTTTACTATCGTTTATCAGAAATAACTCAATTACATAATTCAATTTTAAAACAAAAAATAGAAGAAAGAAACTCTAAACCATTAAACTCTCAAATTTACTATGTTGATATCAACCCTTATTTTTTTAAATTTATGAACAATGAAAATTTCTTTGACTCTTCAAGTTTTTCATATGATTTATTGTATTTAAATAGTAAGTATCCTTTTCATGGATTTGAAAAAAACAATAATATACAACTTCCTTGTTATAAAGGAGAATTTAAAAGAAATCCAATAACTTCACAATTTAGTTTCCAAAAAAATATGTATTGTATAGACAAAAAAGATATTTCTTTTGTTAGAACTTTATTTTGGGATTCTGTTCATCCTAGCAGTTATACGCATTGTTTAATATCTTATGCTATACAGCAAAATTTAGCAAAATTTCAATTAGTTAAAAACCCAGGCAATACAATGTTTGAATATAAGAATTACTGTTCTGCTGGTTTTTATGAAAGAAAAATATACGATTAGGCAATATTTTGGCAATAGATATTTTATGTGTTTTATAAAATAATAAAATGATATATTAAGTTATAGTTTTATAATATTTAATACAATTTTCCCTTTATTTAAATAATAAGTTGACAATGGTTATTTTTTTATTTAGGAAACAAAATATAACTAATATCAACTAAAAAAATATAAGGAAATATATTATGAAAAATGCTGTTGTTGCTTTAACTGTTCTTTGTTTTTCTAGTCTATCATTTGCACATAACTTACCTGTAAATACTAAATGGGAAAGTGATTATCTTGTTGGTAAAGGTATATTCTCAATGGTCATTAGTTCTTCTGAGTCAGTGACGGTATATGAAGATAAAAATTCATGCATATTAAATTATCTTGGAACTCCTTTTGCATGTACTAAAATGGGAATATTAGGGACTGAAGGTGTATTAAAATATGTACCCGTTGCTACTGATAGAATGACAGCTATTTGGAGAGTAGAAAATAGTCCTTATCAAATTGTTCATAGACTAAGCGATGAAATTAATGGTTCTATGCGTTTATTAAAAGTCGACAACTCTGGTAGAGTTGTCGAATCGGTGCGTTTATTTAAAGTGGAAAAAAATAATTAATCAAAATATTGAATGACGGAAGCAGCAGCTTCGCGCACTTGCCCTGGTTGAGGGTTTAATCTATGCCCAAAAGCTATAATCGCAGTTAAATCAAATTCATTCCAGTCAATTATTTCATTTAGGATAGGGTGAATTTTTTCAATTTCAAAACCTTCCATGGGACAAGAGTCAATGCCCAAAGTAGCTGCGCCAGTCATCATATTTGCCATGGGGATATAAACTTGTCGTTTTGCCCATTCTTGAGTATTTTGCATTGCCAAATAGGATACAATTATATTTAAATAATTATCAAGCATTTCTCCAGAGATTTTTCTACCTACACGTTGTTTTAAAAACTCAGTTTTACCTCTAAAATGATGCGGTAAATAACTTAAACATAAAACAATAAATGCAGAACTGGTTATTTGATTTTGATTCCAGCATGCGGGCTTCAGCTTTTCTCTAATGTCATTATTAGAAATAGCAATAAACTTCCAAGGTTCAAGGCCAAAAGATGAAGGAGAAAGTCTAGCGAATTCTAGAATCATTTGTTTGTTTTCAGAAGTTATTTGTTTGCTAGCATCAAATTGTTTACAAGCGTGTCTAAATTTTAGTGCATCGATAAATGACATTGTATCCTCATATCCTTATTAAGGAATAAAAATTGCATAAAAAAACAAATATAAATTAACAAAAATTTTTCTACAAATAAAGGAAATCAATTTCTTTTTATGATGATACAGGTGATATCTTCTGCAATTGGTTTTTTATCATAGTAATGATAAGCTTCAAAAATTATTTTTTCTAGTGCTGTAAGTGAACTTACATTTTTAAAATTATTTTTTTCGAAAATTTTCTTTAAATTTTTTTCACTGAAGTCTTTATCTAACTTGTCTTTATTTATAATTATTCCATTAGTAAATAAAAAAATTATGGAGTTGTTGTTATACTCGTATTCTGCTATTTTTATTTCTTCATGTGCTTCACTACCAATAGTTTTTTTTATTCCTAGACTATGTCCTTTAGTTTTAAAGCGTGAAATTTTTATTTCATCTTTTTCTTTATATTCAATAAGATATGGGAAATTATGGCCTGCATTGATAAATTTAATTCTATTTAAAGTTTCATTAAAAATTAATATAGACATAGTTAATTCTAGTTGATTAGTAGCGCCTAGTTCTTGAATAGATGTATTTAGATGCTTAAATACGTCTAAAAAATTCGTTTTTTCTGCGGCTTTTTGCTTCGCAATGTTTTCAAAATAAGTAGAGATTGATTTGATCACTATATCTGTTGCGTTATCCTGTCCTAGGACATCACCGATTAAAACAACTTTTGTTTTATCGAATTCATAGATACCCCACCAGTCTTTACTATTTTCTTTTGCGCTTTGAGAAAATGCAGCTAATGAAATTTCATCAGTATTAAAGGTTTCTAAAAATTCAACCCTTGGGGCAAGTTGGCTAAACGTTTTTTGCGTAATTTTTGTTTCTATTTCTAGAATTTTATTTTGAATTATTTTATTGTAATAGTCTTTTTCGAGTTTGACATAAGAATTCGTTATTTTATTTCCTAAGGGTTTAAAAATAAAAAATATTATTATTAATGATAATATAAAATAACTAAAAATTATAATAAAAGATAATGCATTGATTTTTCTACTTTGTAATTCATTTTCATTTGTGTATAATTTGGAAAGCTTTTCTAAATCCATTAATAGACTGTTCATTTTATATAAATTAAATTCGATTAGAAATTCATTATAATCGTTTTTTTTAGCACTTTCTTCAGCGAGACTCGTATATTCTTTTATTCTTTTGTATAAATTAAGTTTGCTATTAAACATGCGATCAATTTCATTATTACTAATTTTTAATATATTCTCTTTTATACTACCATACATAAGTATTTCATTAGAGTTTTTCATGTCTTGAATGTTATTTAACAGATCATTTTTTATAATACTAACACTCTCTTGGTTTTTTTGTGCCTGAATTGATTGAATGAGTAACATGATTTTCTGGGTAAGCATTCTTTGTTTGCCAGAAATATTAATTAATTTCACAATAGAACTTTGGGTTTCTATAAATTCATCTAAAAATTTTTTTGAAAAAATGGCGATAGAAATTATAAAAACAACTGAAATAATTGAAGATATTAAAATCTTAGCTTTAATTTTATTACCTTCATATTTTTTCTTCATGTATTTCCTCAAATTATGGAATTACATTAATCTTATTTGAGTATGAACGACTTTTAAATTTTTATAATTTTGACATGACAAAAAAATCTTATTTAACTTTGCTTTTAAATTCACCTTCTGATTTAGCTATCAAAACGGTCCCAATTGTATTGCCAATAATATTTGTCACAACCCGTGCGTCGGACATGAATCTATCAATACCAAGGAGCAAGGCTAAACCTTCGATAGGTATGATATGATTAGGCATTGCCGCTAAAATGGCAGACAAAGTGACAAAACCTGCACCCGTAATTCCTGCTGCTCCTTTCGAAACGATTAATATAGTAACAAGAAGAATAAAAAATTCATTCAGTCCAAAAGGAATATTGTAGGCTTGCTGAATAAATAATGCACCAGCAGTAACATATATAGCAGTGCCATCTAAATTAAATGCATAACCTGTTGGAAGTACAAAACTAACTGCTTTTTTTGAGCAGTCAAAAGATTCCAATTTTTTCATTAATTGGGGAAACACAGATTCAGAAGAAGAGGTACCAAAGGCAATAGACATTTCTTCTTTAATATGTTTCATGAGTTTTATAGCGTCAAAGCCATATAATGTGCCAACGATATATAAAATAACCCAAAATGCGACCATGCTAATACCAAGTACCAATATAAAGTAACCCAGCATAATAAGTGAATGGATTCCTTGTTGTCCGACCGTTGCTGCTATGGCACCAAATGCAGCTATTGGTGAAACTCTTGAAATAATTCCAATCATTTTAAAAAATATTTCATTTGACATATGGAAAAAATCAAGAATTTTATCATTATCTTTTATTTGCAAGATCGCTATGGAAAAGACAACAGCTAGAACGATAACAGCTAACAGATTATCTCCAGCTAACGTAGCAAAAACATTTTCAGGAACCATATGAGTGATAAATTCAGTAAATCCGCCTTTTGAACCTTCTTTGGGTTTAAATTTAGAAATATCGACTCCTTGAAAGGCCGTAATATTAAACCCAGCCCCAGGTTGAAAGAAGAACATAAAAGCAAATGTCAGAACGACTGCGATAACTGACATGATTTCAAAATATACGATTGTTTTAAAAGCTAACTTACCAACACCGCCATGTTTACTATGGGAACAAACTCCTAAAATAATGGAAACAAATACGACAGGTGAGATAACCATTTTAATAAAACGGATAAAAACTGTTGCTATTATTCTTAATTCTACACCAAATTTAGGAGCTAAAATACCAACAAGAATACCAAGAATAACAGCAATGACTACTTGTAAAAATAAATGAAATTTCAAAAAGGCGAGGATCTCATTTAGCTTTTTTTTATTTAACATTTTTCCCTCAATAAAAATTAGTCTATCTCTATTATATTTATTTTATCTAATTTTAAAAGGGAAGCTTACTGAGGGCTTTTGGTCAGTTTGTCAATTTTGGCGAAGCTCTGCTGAGGTTTTGAATATTTCTGGTTTTTCATAAAAAAGATCATGTAAAAACCAATTTTCTTTTATATGTGTTCCCGACTTTGTACCCATTTTTAATTTTTTACTTAAAATAGCTCCTATTTTTTCTCCGATGGCTCTATAAGTTGTGTATTTACCGCCATAAATACACAGAAGTCCAGGGAGAGGTTCATCGATAACCGTTTCGCGTGAAAGACCAGAAATATTTTTGTTGAGCTTGTTTAAATAAAAAGGTGATTGATAGGGTGCTTCTACCCAGCGCGGATCAAATTTTTTAACAACAGATTTTTGTGTTAAAGGCATACAACGCACACCACAAAATATTTCTGCAATATTTTCCTCTGCATTTGTTAAATTTAACACTTCTGAAGCTGTATGCATTAAATATTGTTTGTCTTCATCTGGATATTTGATATGTGATGGTTCAGTATTTAATATAGATTCCGTAGTTCCAAATAACCACTTGCCAAACCACGGAATAAAAAAGACAATACGGCCATCAGGTTCTTGAATTAAAGTGGCAAAAGATTGATCGACTTTTCCATTAGTCACAGCTTCAGGACGAAAAATAATGTGAGTCCCTAAATTTAGTAAACAAGGAACATTTGGAGTGATTTCCCATCTTATTAAATTTTCATTACACCATGCTCCAGCTGCATTGATAATATATTTTGTTGTTATCGTTTTTTCTTCAGTCGCAGATTTAATAGTGACTTTAAAACCACCATCAATTTTAATTACTTTTGTTACTTCTGAATGTTCTTCATAAGTTGCCCCTAATTTTACAGAAGCTTCTGCGACTATTTTTGCTATGACATCATCTAACATTTGTGCATCATAATATAAAAAAGCACAAGCCATTTCTGATTCTATTTTTTTTGTATTTAAGTAAGGAGCGTATAAAATAATTTCTTCTTTACTAATTTTACTTGCACTTGGTAAACCGCAATCTCCAGCAAGTAAATCGTAAAAAAACAAACCTAATCTTATCATCCATGGAGGTCTTTTATTTCCGTGGAAATTAGGTAAAACGAAGGGCAATGGTTTTACAAGACCTGCTAAAAGTCTTAGTAATAAAGTTCTTTCATGTAAAGCTTCATGGACAAGACCCCATTGATTCATGTGTTCTAAATAACGTAACCCACCATGCACTAATTTAGTACTTCTGCTTGAAGTCCCTGATGCTATTTTATTCTTTTCAACGAGATGTATGCCATGAATTTTTCGAGTGGCAAGGTCATGTAATAAGCCAACACCATGAATACCGCCCCCTACAATCAATACATTCAAGTCCATTGGTTTATCCTATATTAAGGTTGCTGAGTCTTTTCTTAATTTTAATGCGGTTTTTGCCAGTCGTCTAGCTGCTTCTTTTACCTCTGCTTCTGAATTTGTTAAGCCAAAACTAATTCTAAAGCTTGATAAAGCATTTTCTAAAGGGACTCCCATGCCGAGCAGCACATGACTTGAAGTAGCTTGTAACGTTTTACATGCACTTCCTACACTTGCACAAACCGTTTTGGTATTTTCAAGAAGCTTCATTGCGTTTACACCATGGATACAAAGAGAAAGAATTCCTTTAATTTTATTGTCATCTTTACCATAAAAAGTAGTGTCAATATGTTTTAAAATTTCTCTTTTGAAGGCATCTTCTAATTTTTCATACATGTCTGCACGTCTGTCTGCTTCTAAAAATTGGTATTCACATGCTTTAGCAAATCCTATAATTGCAGCAGTATTTGGCGAGCTGGAACGCATTTGAAATTCGTGACCACCACCTGTTAACTGCGGAATAATACGTATTTTAGGCTTTTTTTTACGGATAATAAGAGCAGCAGCTCCTTTGGGGCCATAAATTTTAGCGGAAGAAACAGTTGCTGTGTCAAAGTCGTAAAAAAAATTATTTATTTTATGACGTGCAAAGCCTTGAGCAGTATCAACATGTAAAATACAGGCAAATTTTTCACAGATCTTTTTTATTTCTGATAAATTCTTTTGCAATATTCCTGTTTCGTTATTGATGTCCATCACACATACACATAATGTCTCGTCATCAATTAATTTTTGTGCGGTAGAAAGATCTATCTGGCCTTCATTATCTACTGGCAATTCTTGTGTAGTGATCTTTATTCCGTATTGTTCCGCTATTTGTTTGGCTGTAGTAATAATACTAGAATGTTCAGTAACAGAATATAAAATCTTGTTTTTCTTACGGTAGGGATCAGCTACAAGACCTCGTAGCAATAAATTGTTACTTTCTGTTGCGCTTGCGGTGAAAATAATTTCATCGAATTCTGCTTTAAATATGTTCGCAATCTTTGATCTTGCTGAAGCTATGGCATGTTCTGTAATCTCTCCCATCGGATGTGTGCGGTTGGCGGCATT
>CAYSZE010000329.1:0-8606 GCA_964435255.1 uncultured Oligoflexia bacterium | reverse complement strand
CTTCCAATCTTTTTCTCAACTCTTAACTGGCATTAATAAATGAAACATAAATTCAAAATTATTATTTGCAACTTTATCAGCTGATTTAAAAATGAGTCTGTATTGAACACCTGTTTCTAAGGTGAGATATTTCCAAAGATTAACTTCACTAGAAATTCCTGGACTAAAGTAATCATAATTTTTTAAGTATTTAAACTGCTCATTTTCGATTTCATATTGTGCTCTACCAAATGTAACCCTAAGTTTTGGATGAATAAAATATTCACCAAAAAAAGAATATCCTAACCCTGCGCTAAAAGAACTAAATTTACTTAAACACACAGAATATGTCTCTCCGTCGTTTAATTTCATGTCTACATTGTGCTTAAATATAGAATATTGAAGTCCTGAAAAAATAGAAAAAGAATTATTCAAAATAATTCCAAATTGAGTTGATAGCAGTGGTATGTATTTATTACCAAATTTTGAAACGTATACTCCTTGGTCAAGAAAATAGCCAACATTTGTGTTAAACTCTTGATATGAATTGTTACTGATTACATTTTGTCTTATTTCAGTAGGGTAAGATGTTTCGTGTTCATGAGTTTCAATTTCAATAGCTTGGACCTGCATTTGTATAGAAACAAGGAGTAATATATATTTTATGACTTTAGACATGTTATTCATCCTTTACTTTTGTTTCTAATTCATTTTTCTGAGGAGCTATTTCTTTGTAGTCGATATGGAGATTTTCAAAAATAAGTTTTAAGTTTTTGTCAGAACTTACTTTTATGGGATAGGAATTAATTTGTGAGTTGTATCTGTTGAAAATGTAAATTGTTTTGCATTCCTTAGGGATATTTACTGTCACAGACTTTCGCGCTTCTGCTGGAACAATGTAAGTTTTGTAAACTTTTACTGAATTTGATTTTTTAAGTGCTTGAAACTCAATGAGCCCTTCATCAAACCATTCTTTATTTGTTGCTTGTTCAATTTTTTTAGTTAGTTCAGATGAAGTGCTAGCAACAATTTCATTTTCAAATGCATTATTGTTATTTGATGTCGTTTTAATGTGCATTTGGATCACAAGAGATTTGCCAAATAAAGATTCATTAATACTTTGACAACCTCCTATTAAAAATGAAGAAACGAATATTATAATTGTTTTTTTTAATTTCATCATTAAAAACCCTTTATAATAAACTTTCTTTTCTAAATTTATATTGTTACATTTAATTTTATAACACTTCACAAATTAACCTTTATATTTTTATGCATAATCTTAAATGCAGTTTGATGAATCTTAATTGATTCAATATTGGTGAATTGATAAATAAAATATTAAAAAAAAACAAATTATTTTTTACTAAAATTTTTGCATCATTTTTGTGTATTTAAAAATTTTTTCTGTGAATTTAATTTTACTTATTTCAAAAACAAAATAATTACTAATTGATTATATTAGTAATTACATTTTATTTTAGTGGTTGTTGTTATTAATTTATATTTTGTATATTTTATATAAAATTCGTTATTTGTATTATAGTATTTTGTTGTTTTTTATGCAAAAATTTTATAAATAAACAATTTAATTATATTTTATAGTAATATTAAATATAATTTTACGGCAGCACAACGGTCATTTTCTGAAACTTTTTCTTTCCTGGTTTGTTACCGAAGTATGTGTATTTATAGTATGAATTTTCAAAATCGAAATTATCGAGATCAATATAAAATTCTTCATCGGTTTCGAAGTGACTTTTGATTTGTATTTCTACATATTCTTTATTTTGAAATTGATAGCTTTTATCATAAAGTCTAATGACAGTTCCTCGTTTTAACTTGTTTATTTTAACTCCACGGAGCGTTTGATCACAGCCTATTTTTGCGAGATCAACGTACGTGTTTTTTTGAATAGGTATGCCACACACTAATTCTTCAGCATCAAAGGTAATATTTTTAAAAAATAGCAATCCTCCCTCATTAAGCCATTGAATGTATTGTTTAGCTTCACCACTGGTGACATTATCGACTGCAACAAAATTTGGCGCTCTTTGTGTCTCTGGGTAACAATACTTTTGTTCCCGCTGATACAGTGCGCGAAACTTGTTATCAGTTTCGGAGTGGGGATAAAAGGGAATACCATGAAACTGATTCATAACAACCAGCCTATCCCATTCATTGTAAAAGATAGAGGATTTTTTGGTACTTAAGGGGATATTGGGCCATCTGCTAACACAATTATAATTGTGAGAAAGATAAGTATCGCCAAGGCTCCAATAATTTTCTACAGAAATGTCTTGGCCAAATAGCAGATGAATTTCTTTATTATCGAATTCATAATAACCTGAATTATTTTTGTTATCTGTAATGATGAATAAGCGTTGGTTTTTTTTAATGAGTTCTTCTAAAGTTGGCCAATTTACATGCTGGCTCCATGATTGGGGATTAAATATTATTTCATCCAGAGCAAAGACTTTTTTTAGTTCATTTTCAAGAAGTTCTCTACTGCTATGATCCTCTAAAAATATAGTGACTATTTCTCGAGGATTTTCTCGCAAAAAGGGAAGAATAGAATAGCTTAGAGCTTCAAAAAATTTACCATAATTGCTTAAGTAACAACTTTTATGACAAAGATTTATGCTGTTATTGTAGTCGTAAATATCAAGCATAAATCCTCTAACACCGTACTTTAGTTGTTCTGCTATTGGTAGGCCATATTGGTTAGAAAAAATATTATCATTTGAATACGCATTATGAGCAACTAACCAAGAATAAGTATTAAAGGGTTTTGAATAGTCATTTATATTGTAAGAAGCAAGTTGCATAGATTTTTTCGAGCGAGAGTAACTGCTTGGAGTATTTAAAATGAAGAATAAAATAGATATTAAGTAACATATTATTTTTAGCTTACGCATGTTATTTCCTTTTTTATTAATTTAATTTTTACCTTAGTTAAGTTTTGTATAAATTTCAAGGAAATACTTTATTAGATAAATTTTTGAATAGAATGAAGTACTAAAATATATTATTTCATTTTAAAAATTTACAGCAAGAAAAAAAAGACTCCGTTAAAAAAATAAAATTTTAACGGAGTTAGAGATTATTGTGGGTTCTTTTTATTTTCATCTCCAGGTTTGAGTGGTTTTTTAAGAATATTAAATTTATCTAGCACACTAGATAATGCTGGTAAATTTTCTTGAATATTTTGGGCAACGGAATCTTTGGCAGCATAGGCAGCTGACTGCAAGGCATCTTGCACAAGAGAAACCATGATATTCATGATGCTTGGCCGTTTTGGCGGTGTAGCTGCTTTTTGAGTGCCCCGATCCTTACGTTTGTCGTTAGCTGATTTAGCAGCCATGCGTGCAGCATCGAGAGCATCTTTTGCTCTATCATCCCGTCTGTTGAATTTATCGGTTTGTCTATTGTTTAAGCCGCTATCAGGCTGCTGTTTGGGCGCTTGCTGAAAACTGCTTTTTCTTTGTGCATCGAACGGCTTGGGTTGGAACGTTGGTGTTTTGCTGTCCTCTTTGTTTTCGTTTTCGGGACGTGGGTATAGTTTTGTTGTTGCAGTAACAGTTGTTGCTGCAGGGTCTTTTTGCCCCACATTTTCCAACTGAATTTTTCTTGCCACCTTTTGAATGGTTTCTGTAGCAGCTGCGGGTGTCTCAGCTTTTGCGGTAACAGCACTACGAGCAGCTTCTGGAAGAGTCGTTTCTTCAACAGGTATTTCTGGTTCGTACACAACACCTATTCTCTTTACTTTCCCACTGGGTTCAAGCGGGTAATCAGAGGTGTCTTTTAAATTAAAATAATTTTTGTCAGGATGTGCGATATGAATTCTAAAACCTAAAGCATTTTCAATAGCTTTCATATTAAAACCATAATCTTCACATATAAAAGAAACAGCTATAGGGTTTTTAGCACCTTCAATACGCCCTAAACGGTTCATGAATTGTTCAGGAGAATTAGGAAGGTCAAAATTATAAAGACAATTTAATTCTTTAATACCAAGATTTTTTGCAAGAATATCTGTCGTAACAATAATGTTAATGTCACCAGTATGAACGGATTTAGCTAAATGCGCTTTTTTAGTTGCACTTAGATGGCTGGTGACGAGTTCTAATTTAATACCATTGCCATGCAGTTTGTAAGCGAGCCATTCTGCAACGGGTTTGGTATTGGCAAAAATAACGGCGCAGCTTGGTTTATGGGTTTTTAAATGTCCAAGCAATACTTGAAATTTTTGTACCGCTTGTAAACTATGTGCAAACTGTTTAGGTGATCTTTCTTTAATTTGAGAAGGTAACGTTGTTACGTATTCTGGTTCTTCTAGAAATTCAAAAGCAATTTCACGCACTGGTGGTGTGTTTTCATTTGCTACTATGACTTTTTGAGTTCTTTCGTGTGGCAGTTCACTCATGACTTTTTCAAGTTCAGAAAAGCTTTCATCGGTTGTGAACGCTTGTGTCTCATAACAAAAACAAAGACCGACCTGTTTTAGCTTAAGGGATTTGTTTTGTGTAAATTTATGCACCGTTTTGGGAGTGGCTATTAGAATATCTATAGGTTCTGCTGGTGAAAAAGAGTCATTTGTTTCAACAGTTTTTTCGACCTGAATTCCCAAAGTTTTTAAAAATGGTTGGCAATTGTGCAGAAGTTCTTCGCTTTTTTTATCCGAAGGGCTTAGAAAGAGCACTGAAGGTGCTTGTGGTGAGCCTTTTGGTAAGCATTCGGAAAGTATTTTAGCTGCAGATGTCAAAGATGCAATTAAAAAACTTTCTTTTAATTTAGGCTTAATAAGTAAGAGATCTGAACCTCTTAATGTCGCACCTAGAGCTTTTTGTAAGGTTTCATTTGGCTCTGTAAACCCAGCTTTTTTTAAGGCTTCTAGGATAAAATCGTTAGCGATTATATTTTCATAGCGGATAACTTTTTTATTTTGTTCAGTTGTTTCAGGTACAAAATAAGCTGGGACTGGTTCAGTGCTTGCCTTTAATATTTCTATTTTTTGTTCTGTGGCGATAATGGGGGCGGCAATTGTCAATTCAGTGCGTTTCGGTTGTTCCGTGATAATTTCTTTTTCACTAATTGTAATTGCTATTTCTGGAAAGAGAGTTTCTTGCGGTAAGAAGTCTGTTTCTTTGTTAGCTTTTGCTTTTGGCAAAGGAGAAGAAGGCTTCTTTAAAACATTAGTCTTCTCAGGTTTTGCAGGTGCAGCTTTTGCTATTTTTTCTGTTTTAATAGGCTCTGCTTTTGCAGCCACTTTCTCTTTTTTGAGAACAGGTTTTTCCGCTGCCTTTTTTGGGGCTGCTTTTTTTATGGTTTTTTCTTGCTTTACAGCTTTGGGACTCTCTGTTTTTTTGGTTTTTACAGCAGAGGATTCCGCTTTTGCAGAAGCTTTATTAGCTTTAGTCGTTGCAGGTTTTGCTTTAGCGCTTTTTTCTGCTTTAGCTTCAGAAACTTCTTTTTTTTTGGTCATGCGTGTCATTTAATAAACCCACTTAGTGAAACGAACTTGAGAAATCTTTATTGCTGTGCAATACCTATCCTTCTTGAGAGTAAGGCATACAGCCTTTTCTATACTGAGGATACTAAGATGATTTCAACTCTTCTGACAACTCTTTTAATCATAGATGCCTTAGTTTTAATTATCCTGATTATTGCTCTTCAGCAAGGAAATGAAGGCGGATTAGGTGGAGCCTTTGGAGGAGGTAACACAACCGGCTTTTTTGGTGCAACTGGTGGTGTCAAACTTATCGTAAGAGCAACATGGATTTGTGGGATTCTATTTTTTATATTAGCAATTTCATTATCTTGGAAAAAGACCCATGATAAATATGAATTGAAAAATCAATTGGAGAAAACCCTTTCCACGCCAGCGGTAGACAGCACAAATAAATCGGATCCTTTGGGTGGTTTGCCAAGTAGCAATCCAAGTGCGCCTGTAACACTTCCAAATAGTCCTGTTTCAGAACCTAAGTTACCTGTCGTTCCAAATCCAGAACCCACTTTGCCTGCGAAACCTGCGAAACCTTAACCATTAAAGGTGGCGTTTGGTATTATTGACTTACAAAATTTTTGTATTGAAGGAAAGCCCTATTGTATAATAAGGCTTTTTTATTTTTAAAGTTTTTAAAGATTTATTTGTTTTTGGCAGTAATTTTTGACTGCATTTAAATCAGAAAATTCATATTTAGGCAGATACTGCAAGTTTTCAAGTTCTTGCAATACTAAATAGGAAATCCAACAATGCGCATAACTTGTGGGATGCGGTGAGTTCCAAAAAATAGCAAAACGATCCACTGTATTATTTTTATCTTTACAAGATTTATTTAAACTACTTAAATAAGCGTCATGGTTTGTTTTAAAAGAGTTTTTTGATGCTTCAAGGTAACTGCCTTTATAACAATAATCTTGAATATATTTTCCAGGTTCATCTGGAATTTGATAACTAGAATTAAGTTTAGTGAAACCATAATCAAAAGCATCGGAAGTTAATATATTTTTACCATCCAAGAGGGAATTAAAATTTTTACTGATATCAAGTAAATGAATTTCGGTATCATCATTATAAATTTCTTGTACTTTTTTTAATGAACTTGCAAGATAAGAATTATAAAATGCAATAACTTCTGAAATGTTTTTTGAAAATTCATATTTATCTTGTATGTCATCTAATCGGGGATCGTATTTCATTTTTAAAGTTAAAGGTGTTTTACCAAAATCAGGTAAATTTAATACTAAAAAATGTTTTGCACCGCGAGATTTTAACGCATATATTTGTTCAACAATATTATTTACAGCTCTTTTTGAGACAGTCTTAGAACCATTTATACTATCGGGATATTTAAAAAAATCTTCTGAATAAAGAGTCTGTTCAAAAGTTGAAATATAATCATTTGCACCAATCCAAAGAATATATAATGTTTCATCAGCATTAGTTATATTAAAAGATTTTGTAGCGTAAGAATTTGTTGTTAAATAATTATTTAAGTAATTTTTTACATAGTCTTTTGAACTGCCAGTAACAGTATTTCTTGCTTCAGATAAGATATAGTCAAGATAGTCTTTTACATAAAAATTATTGTTACCTTCAGTTTTAGCACCACCAAAAGCAAAATTTAGAATTGGTAAATGTGCTATTCTTTTTAAATAATCATTCCAAATAAAGCCATCGGAAAAACGGCCAAACCAAAAGGGATAGGCTGGCATAACTTTTGTCCATCTTTTTAAATTTCCAGTATCGGAAAGGCTATCACCAAATAACACAATTTGTTTTATTTGACCTTTTAGTTCATCATCTTTAAGAAAACGGATGGGATATTCATAGGCCATATAATTTGAAGTACTCGCTTTTATATCATACAACTTATAACTTTTTTTCGAACGCCAAAAGAAAGTTCCTTTCGAAATGGCATTTGAGCATTCGGCTTTTGCTTCTTCATAGCTTTTATTATAAGCATAGAAAAAACCATCAATTACTTCACCGTCTAATTTGACATTTTTATTTGTTTGTAAATCAGTAGCCCAAAAATAATTACTTGCAGCACCAGGAATTGTTGCACTTGGGCGCATTAAACTGGGATTGTTGCTGTCTTCTTCACGGTTGGTATCATAAAAATAACAAGCCATATTATAGTCAGCCGCAAAAGCTGCAGAAGAAGGAATAAGTATGCTTGCAGTGAGGTATTTTTTTAAATGTTTCTTTAGAAAATGAGGCATAATGTGACCTTCTTTTTAGTAAAATTACTGTCCACATTTTTTGCAAAGCAACATTTATGCCAATTTGATTACAAAGAAATTAAATAAAATATGCACTTGATTTGATTGGCTGATTGGCTAAATTTTATGAAAGAACGAGGAGAAAAAAACCATAAGCATCTTCTGCAAAAAGAAGAAATTGCTTATGGCTTCCTTAGAAAAGTCATTTTGAAAAGGGAAATTAAACCATTTCTATTAAACCAGCAGCTCCCATTCCCGTTCCGATACACATGGTTACAATGCCATACTTTTTGTTTGTTCTTTTCATGCCATGCACAATGGTAGCCGTTCTGATAGCACCAGTGGCACCGAGAGGGTGTCCTAAAGCAATGGCGCCACCTAGTGGATTCACTATTTTAGGATCGAGTTCTAAGTCCTTCATAACGGCTAAGCTTTGCGCAGCAAAAGCTTCATTTAATTCAATCCAATCAATGTTGTTTTGCTTTAAACCAGCTTGCTTTAAGACTTTTGGTATCGCTTCTTTGGGGCCTATGCCCATAATTTCAGGTGGGACTCCTGCCACAGCAAAGGAAACAAAACGGGCTAAAGGTTGTAAATGATACTTTTTAATAGCTTTTTCGCTAGCTAAAAGAATAGCGGCTGCGCCATCACTCATTTGTGAACTGTTTCCTGCGGTGACACTCCCTCTCGCTGCAAAAACAGGTCTTAATTTGGCAAGAGCTTCTATAGTGGTGTCGGCACGAGGGCCTTCGTCTGTGGTAATAACTTTGTTATTTGTTATTATTTCACCTATTCTTCCTGGCAGAGCTTCAGATGTTGTATAGGGTAGTATTTCATTATTAAAATCACCATTTTTTATTGCTTCAATAGCTCTTTTATGGCTTTCAAAGGCAAAAGCA
>CAYSZE010000328.1:0-4190 GCA_964435255.1 uncultured Oligoflexia bacterium | reverse complement strand
TTTAAATCCTCCCATAAAAGAGCAAAAGGTTTTAGATAGTGACTTATATTATTTAGAGTTAATGTTTATTAAATCAATGCAATGGTTGTTAAATATTCCAGAAATATTAAAACCAGCTTGGAAAGATTTTGCTAAAACAGTTTTTGTTCCATCGCTTGAAATATATGAAAATAATAATTTTATTAAAAATTATATTGACATATTTAAGGACTATCGTTTTCCATTAACAATATATATAACTTCAGAAGTGATACAAGAAAATGCACAATTAATTGAAGAAGAATCTAATCCAAGTATAGAATTTGCTTCTTTAGGTGAAGATGATAAAGTTTTACAAGGAAATAGTTTGCAAATACAATTTCAAGATATACAAAATTCAAGACTTTTATTAGAAGAAGCATGGCAAAATAAAGTTTTTGGTTTTAAAGCCGCAGAAGCAAAATATGATCCTATTACACTAAATGCTGTGTTACAGAATGGTTTATATTATTTTTTAGGAAATCAAACTTTATTTCGATTATCTCCAGTTATTTTAGGTGAAAGTAGTTTAGTATATTTTCCTAAAACCTATGCTAAAGAAATAAAAATGTTTAAAGCATCAAAGTTTCATAATGCATCATTATTATATAATGATTTATTAAATAGGTTTAATGAAGTAGATAGTTTAAATGGAGCTGCCTTTTTTAATTTTCCATCTAAATATTATGGTTCAAAAAATTTGGAAAAAGCAGTAGACAATTTTTTAAAAGAAATTTCTAGTAAAAATATTTGGAAAACAAATTATGTTAATTTAGCATTGTGGTGGTTAGAGCGAGAGAATATATTAGTAAATATGATTTATGATAACAATAAGTATAAAATTGTGATAAAGAACAATAATGACTTCAAAATTGAAAATTTAAAAATTATTATATCTAATGTAAATGAAAAAAAATCAGTTATTTTTTTGGAAAATAAAGAAATAACAATTGAATCTAAAGATTCATTTAACTACTTTAGTCTAGATGAAATAAATGCAAAAAGTACTATTACATTGTTTTTACAGGATAAGTAATGAAATATTTGTTATTAATATTTATATTGATTTTTAACGATAGTGCTTATAGTGAAAATTCAATTGTAACTGCAAATTATTCATATTTGCAGTCTTCTGATCAAATGTTTATGCATACTTCGAGTTTATTATTTCGATCTCATAGAAGAGATTTATCTTATCCTTATGAGAATGAAGATACAACTGGTTGGGATTTTGGTTCTTCTGTCTTAACAACACAAGGATTTAATGCTAATAATAATTACAATGGCCAAAGGGGATACTTTTTATTAGGACGGAAATTTAACTCTAATTTTTTAATTGACTTTTATTCTGGTGGCCATCGTGCATTTGATACTGGTAATAATAATGACAAGACAATATTTATTGCTGAATTAAAAGCATTCTTTCATATTGATGAGTTAGTAGATATATCTCTAGCTGTAAATAGAGATTATGCCTATATTTATACAATCCAGCCAGGAGGTTCGAATAATCGTTTGACAACAAATTCTTTTAATTTTGCTTTAAACTATAATATCTTTTCCGATATTGTGACAAGAATAAATGAAAATTATTTTTATATTTCCGATCAAAATACCAAATCAGTGACAAACGTAGCATTACTCTATGGTCTTGCAACAGAAGAACCCTGGATTTGGGTGGGATTAGGTTATGAAAATACTTCATACAAATATGTTACAACAGACTATTGGTCACCTTCTGCATTTATGGCCTTTGGATTTAGGTCTGAAGCTAATTTTCCTATTTATTTACTAGATAATATTTTTATTAACTTAGAGTTTAATTACAATAGAATTTGGGATAAAGATACTTGTACAAGAGGTAATGGTGTAGCAATAGCAAGTAAATTACAATTTGGGCGCCGCGAAAATCATAATTTTTCTGTTTTTTATAATCGTGTAAATTCTGTACAAGACGGTAATTTATGGTATTCTAATGAAGCTGGGGTGGCTATAAATTTAATGTTCTAATTACTTACAAATGGAATTGAGCCAGGATTTATTTAAATAAGGAAATGGAAAACCTTTGTAAATTAATTTACGTGAACGGCGCATTTGTTCGTAAAAGGGAATACCTGCTTTCATTTCTAATGGGAAATCTTCTTTAAATATAGAATCATTCATTGCGGTTAATGAAGAAACGAATTTTATATTATATTTTTTCAATTTATCTAACAAAGATGGTAAAGAAAAAGCATTAAGTGCATTATGGTGAATTAATAATATATGTGGAATTTTCCTATTTTCTCCATATATATAATGGGCTAATTTATCGCTATATGTAAGCACATGAAAGATATGTTCAATATAACTGTCAATAAGTTGTTGTGCTTCCTTTTCTAAATTTTCATTACGACAGCGGATATATGCTTCATTGTAGATCCAGTCTTCCGAATCGACTGTTACTTGTGCAATTTTATAATTCCGTTTAACGAAATAACTTCTAATATCATAGCGTTTTTCTAAAGAGTTTCCTTCCATTAAATAAGGATAACGAAACATTTTTAATTCTGATATATTATGAACAAAGTCAATTAGAGTAGACTCATTTTTTTCGATATCTTGAATAAACTCTTGTGCTGAAACTTTAGCTAAATCATTATGGGAAAAAGTGTGATTTCCTAATAAGTAACCACTATTTTTCCATTCTTTTAAAATTCGGCTTTGTAATTCTGTTTGATAAAGTAAGCTGCCATTAACAAAACCATAAACTTCTGGTACTTTAAATTCTTTTAATGCTTTAATTATATTGTTTGAGACGTCTTCTCTTGTTATAAATTTTGAATCTTGACCAGCTGCTGGTAAATCGTCGATGGTAATCGCAAGACTTAAAGGAGAGGCAAATTTTTTTATTTCGAAGGCTTGTGTATTTTCATTGTTTTCTTCTGAAATTTTTAATTCTTCTGCAAAAATATAAGTAAAACTTAAATTTAGACTAAAAATTATAAATTTAAGAATCATTTTAAGGAGTCCTTAATTAACAATAATTCTGCTTGAACACATTCATATTCTTTTTTTAATTCAGCAAATATATTTTTTGCTTTTTCAACTTCATTAGTTGTTTTTAAATCTTCAAGGGATTGGCATTTACCACCAAGAATTTCGGCTCCTAAAGCTCTAACACTCGATTTAATAGAATGGGATTCTTTTGCGGCAGCTTGAATGTCATTGGCATTTAAAAAATTTTCAATATTCACCATTTTTTGTGGAGTTGTTTTGAGTAAGGTCTCAATAAGATCTAATACAAAATTAGGCTCACCATCTTCTTGTAGCATTTTTAAGCCTTCAATTGTTTGATAATTTAAATGTTTATAATTTTCACTCATTTTTATGTATCCTATAAAATTAGGGCTATAATGATTCTTGCATGATTTAGTAATTTTTTAAATGTGAAAAGGTCTAAAATTTGTTAAATAGTAGCTATTTAAGTAGTATAGCAGGATCTGGCCAATTTATTTTGTCACTTATTAAGGAGGCAATTTTTTCAAGTCCTTTTTGATCTACTTCTGAAAAACGGGCAAAAATGGGACTGTCTATATCAAGAACTCCTATTAAATTTTCTAGTTCTTGTTTTTTGTTGGGGAAAAAAATTGGAATGACCAACTCTGAAAAAGTTTCTTTATGGCAAGATATATAATTTTCAATTTTTCCAACATTATCAATATTCATTGTTTTTAATTGTGTAGCAGCCATCCCACAAACACCTTTTTCTATGGCAATCCGTGCACAAGCCATTTTACCTTGGAAAGGTCCTAAAACTAAATTTTTATTTTTAAAAAAATAAATACCAATCCAATTTATCTGGGGTAGCATTTCGTTTAATAATGCTATGGAATTAGTAAGCTGTGCAAGCCAGTCTTCTTCTGATATAATATAAGAATCAACCATTTTAAATAAATTTGTATAAAATTCGTCATTTTTTGTAATATCTATTGCAGGAATAAAATTCATAGCAGACCTTTATTTTAACATTGTTAATTATAAAAACAAATTATTAATGCCAGTTAAGAGTTGAGAAAAAGATTGGAAGGATTGAAGAAGTAGCTCCAATTTGTTAAATAATTTTTGCGAAAAAAAAGTAACAAAGGAGCTACCAATGGATTGGCAGAACCAACTCATCACTGTTTACCTTA
>CAYSZE010000327.1:0-5353 GCA_964435255.1 uncultured Oligoflexia bacterium | reverse complement strand
GCCACAGCTCCAGATATTGCTATGACAACAAACGGCTATGGCCGTCAAGATGGTGCTTACTTAAAGCAAGCAATGGTTTTTGGTAAAACAGCCAATGTAGAACTTGGAGTTGGTGCATTTAACAATATAATTGCAGCTCATAACAAAACATTTCCAACTACAGGAGCGACTTCTTCTTTTAGTTGGGGAAGTGAAACTACTACTAAACAAGCAAATTGGGGCAGTTCCTCCTTTAGCCAGTCTATGGGTGTAGCAGGACACTTAGCAGCAACTGTAAACTTTGAAGAAGATCATTACTTAAAAGCGAAAGCTTTCCTTGGTAGCCAAGGAAATTCTCCAACCGATCAAGATCCAAGTGGTAATTTAAAAACCGCTAGAGATGTCACACATACAGAAGCGTCTTTATCCTATAACTATGCTGCTTATTTAGGTAGCAAAGGTGTTATTTCTGGCAACGGTGTTACTGTGTGGTATGAAAATGATACTATTGGCAGAACTAAGACTGCTGCAAAAAGTGGTAGCGACTTTACTTATACAAATACTGCTACCGATGACTCACAAAATACGAGTTTGTATGGCCTAGGTATTGCGGCTGATTCTTCTAATTTCTTGACAGGTATGTTGCAAAAAGGTGATTTTATTAGCTATGCGTTAAGTTACGGTATGGTAAATACAACTTTTGGTAGCAAGACAAATTCACAAGACTACAATGTTTCCCAAATTGCAGCATCTGTTGGATATGGCGTAAATACGTTTGAAGCTGCACTTAACTTTGATTACAATACGTCTGATACAAATATTTACTCAGATACCAATGGTACAATTAATAAGAAAAATGCAACCAAAACTTATTTAACAATGGCATATTCTTTTTAATAGTATAAGAAAAGTATACAAAAAATACCTTTAAGGACACTCTTTAATTTTATGAAGAGTGTCTTTTTATTTAAGAAGGAAACAAAAATGAAAATTTCAATTTCCACAGATACGTTAGAGGGTATAGGCAGCAAAATTTTATCGATATTAAAAGATTATGAGCATGAATTGCTGTTACATGGCTGCTTCGCAGATCAGCATAATAACAAATGGGCAGAAGCTTCTGCATTAGTTGCACAAGATGTCGTAAAAGGACATGCGCACATGGGAATAGTGATGTGTTGGACAGGGACAGGAGCAACTATAGCGGCGAATAAAATAAAAGGCGCTCGTGCTGCTTTGTGTCACGATGCTTATACAGCTGCTGGTGCTAAAAAATGGAACGATGCAAATATCCTAGCTTTATCAGTGCGGATGGTTTCCGAACCATTATTAAAAGAAATACTTGATGCATGGTTTACAAATCAAAACGACGGCTCACAAACAGAACATTTAAATTATTTAACAAGTATTTAAAATTTAGTTTATTAATTTTAATAACATAAGCGAGCTTAAAAGATCTTGCACCAAGAAGTGCAAGCTTTATTTGAAAGCCTAACGTGAAGGCTATACCCATCAAACTATCCAACTAGTTCAAAAATATTTATTAGGAATTATTGAATAGTTTTCCTTTTGCCAATTTAACGAATACAAACAGACTAAAACATTGAAAAAGAAATCAACAGAACTTTATTCATATTAACTTAAATTTGACAAAATTTTGACGATATATACCCTTAGGAGGAAACTAAATATGAATTATAAAAAAACCCTAATCCCCATTTTTTTTGCCTTAGTCATAAGTGTTGCTATTCAAAGCTGTAAAAAAGAAGATGGCGGGGTTGCAGTAAACTCTGGCAGCAGCGACTCTTCTCAGGGGACTGTTTCACCTGGCGTAGAAACTGATAGCATTAATAGTTTTAGCAAATTCTCTATAATCAGTCCATCAGGACTGATTAATGGCTCAATTTCCGATTCTAATAATACGATTTCTGTTATTTTGCCTTCTGACTCTACAAAACTTAGTGACCTCGTAGCTAACTTTACTTCTTTGGCTGAGAATGTAAAAGTAGGAAATACACCTCAAGTAAGCGGGACTACCGCAAATGACTTTAGCAAAGGTCCTGTTACTTATACGGTTACAGCTAAAAATGGGACAACAAGAAACTACGTTGTTAGTATAACTATAGCTCCTTCAACGACAAAAGAATTGACCGAGTTTTCTATAAACAATGTAAAAGCTGATATTTCTATTCAAAAAGATATAAACATTCAACTTCCATTTGGAGCCACACTAAACAACCTAATCGCTGTATTTAAAACAAATGGTAAATCAGTAGATGTAGAAAAAGTTGCTCAAATTAGCGGTCAAACTCCAAATGATTTTTCAAGACCTGTTATTTATACAGTATCAGCAGCTGATGGTAGCAGCCAAAAGTATACTGTTAGAGCGTCTGTCGCATTGAATAATGCTAAAGATATTAGTTCTTTAGGGCTAGCTAACTATCCTTCAGCTCAAGTTCAAAGAATTGGAAATAATTTTTCAATTATATTACCTTATGGAACAAATATTTCTAACCTAAATGTAGCCTTTCAAACAACGGGCGCAAAAGTAATGTACAATGGTGCGCCTCTTCAAAGTGGTTCTTCTTTTGTTAACTTTACCCTAAGCCCAGTTATTTTTACTGTCCATGCAGCAGATGGAAGTACCCAAGAATTTTATGTTAGTGTAACAACACAATCAGTTCCTGCAACAAGCGATATGCTTAGCTTTGCAATCAATGGTGTGAATGCAAATATAGTTGGTGATACAATTTCTCTTACACTTCCATTTGGCAGCAGCTTAGCTGATAGAGTTGCTACATTTACTACAAACGGTGTTTCTGTAAAAATTGGTAATGTCGTTCAAACTAGCGGCCAAAACATAAACGACTTCAGAGGCCCTGTTGTCTATACTGTGCAAGCTTATGATAATACGTCAAAAAACTACACAGTAAAAGTAACAAATGCACTAAATCCTGAAAAGGCTTTCAATTCCTTTAGCATTAGCGCCGCAGGAGGTACTGTAGTTGGTTCCATTTCGCAATCAAGTATTAGAGTAGAAGGTCTTCATTGCGATGCTGATTTAACAAAACTTTCTCCTACTTTTACTTTCTCTGTCAAAGCTGTAATTGCAGTAACTCCAAGTGGGCAACAAATGATCCAATATAGTAACAACAGTTCTTTAGACTTCACTAGACCCGTTACTTATCTAGTCAAAGCCCAAGATGATAGTACTATTACTTATGTAGTTTCAGTAACAAAAAAGACTTGGTCAACTGAAACTTATAAAGATGGTAAGAGTACAAAAACAAGACAAGTTTGTAGATAATTTAAGTACTTATCTGATATAATGTGGGGTTTTATTTCATGATAAAGCCCCTTCTTTTATTTTTAATTAATAAGTGTTATATTTTATATAAATTTTAGTGAAAAGAGAAAATGTTATCTTATCCGAAATTTCAACAATATAATATTTCATCATTTTTATTTGAATACAAAAAACAGTTTTTTTATATTTTGGGAAGCGCATTAATATTCGGATCATCTTTTCATGAATATCATATAATACCAAATCAATTTCGTTATTTAATTTTCGTATCTTTAGTACCATTTTTAACCGCAATTAAACATATAAATAAAGTAAATTCATTTAAAAAAAAATTCCTTTATTACTTCTTAAGCACTATATTTTTTGGCCTAGTCACTGAACTAATCGCTTTTTTATGGGTTTATAATAGTATTGAAAATTTCTTTAGTACTTCTAAATTATTAACAACATTTATTTATATTTTATTTTGTTTTATATCTTCTTTTTACTATTTTATTATATTCTTCCCTTTATTTATTTTTTTCTATATAAAAAGAAATATTTCAATATTAATTATTACTTCTCTATCTCTAACATTTATACTCCTCGAAAATACTTTTCCCCGTATTTCTCCTTGGTATTTCGGATATTTTTTATTCTTTGAAGAAGACATGAGCCAAGTAGCTAGTTTTTTAGGCCCTTTAGGAGTTTCATTTTTTGTTTTTTTTGTAAACTTATACTTTGCTTTCTATGCAAAAAAAATTTATAGCTATATCACAATATTTTCCATTATTTTTTCTATAAAAATAGGATTAAATTTCAGAGAATCTGTGATAAAAAAAGAGCCCTTTCTGCAATATAAAATAGGATTCATACAACCTAATTTTTCTCCAAATGGAATGAGTGAAATTAAGTTAGGAATCAATAAAGAAATAATTTTATCGAACTTGAAAAGTTTTAAAAATAAGTCTGTCGAGTTTGTTGCTCTCCCAGAGAGTATTATCTATTATACTTTTGGAAAATCACCTGAAGATTTAGATGATATAAAAAAATTTGCGAAAGAAAGCAATATACCTATTGCAACACAATATCTTCAAGTATTAGATAATAGATTCGCAAAAGTAATTCTACAAGCAGAAGGAAATGCATTGGTCATAAAAAGTGCCTACTCTAAAGCTGTAATTGTAAATTCCGCTGGAGAATTAACTAATGAGTACACAAAATGGAACCCAATGCCATTTGGAGAAATATTGCCTTTTTTTAGTGATTACGAAAGAATTTCAAATTACTTTTTTGAAAGCACATCGCAACGATTAAGAATACTTAAAGGATTCAAAGCCATACCTATCGATTATAAGAATATTAAGATTGGATTCTATATTTGCTATGATACAATTGATAAAAATTTACATAATTTACTAGCTCGTAACGGAGCAAAATTTTTAATTAATTTATCTAATTTTTATTGGATGTCAAATTCTAATGCAAATTTTGTTTTTAGCATTATCAACCAATTTAAAGCCATTGAAACAGAAAGAAGTGTCTTTTACTTAACCAATAATGGGCCAACAATTTTATTCGACTCATTTGGTCATAAAATATTTGATAATAAAAAGATACTTAATGCAGATTATGATACAATTAAAATTCCATATTTGAACAGTGAAAAAGAGTCTTTTTATGGAAAAAACTATGAAATTATTAATATAACTTTTATGATTTTTGGAATTATTTCATATATAAACTTTATAATTATTTTTATAAAAAAAAAGGGTTCTGTTGAAAATAATTAGGAGTAACAAATCATAGAGTAGTTACTTTTCGAGTCGGTCCATTCTAAGCACAATTATCCCAAGATGGGCTAAATTACTACCAAATAGGCAGATAAATTTTAAATTTAGATGCTCTTGCTCTTGTAGGTTCGCAACGATTTGAATTTGGAGAGTATTCCACAAACCCAATGATGTCAGGATACCTTACTCTTAATTGGATATTTTTTGCACCAGAGCCCGTTTTACAGAATAAGTATTAAATCAACTGCCTATGTAATAGGAAAAAGCATCGTGCAACTGCGAATGAATAAATTCA
>CAYSZE010000326.1:0-10544 GCA_964435255.1 uncultured Oligoflexia bacterium | reverse complement strand
GCTGCAAAATTCAGTTTTGGGCCCGTAGCATTAATTAGAAAATCGTATTCTATGTTGATAGTTTCGCCAAGTTTTATTTTTTCTGTCATTTCTGCTTTTACAAATGGTTTTGCTGAAGACTGAAGTCCTTCTGGATAAATTTCAATGGCCTTAGCTTGAATAAAATGTATGCCCATTCTTTGATAAACGGGTCGCAATTCAAACGTAACATCTTCTTCTTTCATGTCACCTATACCAACCCATATATTTGAAGGTATCCAGTTCCATTTACTATTTGGACTAACAACAACAATTTCGTGTTCATTAGATAATAAGCGTTTTAAGTGAAATGCGGCCGTATGACCTGATATCCCTGCTCCTAATATTACAATCTTCATATAGACTCCATAATTATTTTCAAAAGACAACTATTAATTGTTTCTAACATTAATTAAGTTTAAGTTTTTTTTTCAAACTTCATTAAAATTTTTTCTAGGGGACAAAAATTAGTGAAACTTGATTGCAATAGGTTAAATCCAACAAATGTTGTTAATATAAGCCAATAAATAGAATGAAAGTAAAATAAACATAAACTTAAAAGAACAAGACTACCTGCAACAGCACGAATTTTATTTTCAATTTTCATTTTGATTTTTAACCTTATTGTCAAAAAGTTCTAAAGCTCTAGCTTTGCCAATAAACCAATAATATAAAACTGGAATTGCAAAAAAACTTAAAATTGTAGCTGCGACTTCACCAAACATTAAACTGATAGCTAAACCTTGAAAAATAGGATCAAATAAAATGACTGTGCTACCAACGATAACGGCAGCTGCTGTCAATAACATTGGACGAAAACGTGTTACACCCGAATGAACAACAGCCTCTTTTAAAGAAATGCCAGTTCGCAATTGATTTTCAATAAAATCGATTAGTATGATTGAATTTCTAACAATTATCCCAGCACCAGCTATAAATCCAATCATAGATGTTGCTGTAAAATAAGCATTAAATATAGCATGCCCAGGTATAATTCCAATTAAACTGATTGGAATGGGAGCCATGATAGCAAGAGGAACCAAATAACTTTTAAACCAGCCGACAACAAGAACATAAATTAAAATTAATACAATTGAAAAAGCTAAGCCTAAGTCACGAAAAACCTCATAAGTTATAAACCATTCACCATCCCATTTAACGATTGCAGAATTGATATCCCATGGTACATCAACAATTTGCAAAGGATAGTGAATATTTTTTGCTAGTTTTTGAATTCCATATACAGGAGCTTCTTCAGCTCCTGAAAGCTCGCTCATAATATAAGTGACTGGTTTTAAATTTTTTCGAAATATTGAACTTGTTTCTTTAACAGAAACGGGATCTAATACTTTATCAACTTCTGAAAACCCTGTATCGAATGATGATACATTTTGATTTTGAAAGGGCTGATGACTTGAACGAATGATATCATTAATTGATAAATCAATATTAACATCTTCTGGACTTGAAATATCATTTAATGTTAGTAAGGGGTTTTCTGAAAAAGTATAAATTCCGTTATTTGTTATTTCATTAGCATTTGTCCCTAGTAATCCACCTTTTAATTGATTATAGTTATAATATTTTCTTGGTCTTTGTGGTCTCCAGGAATAATCTAAATCAACAACTGAAGATTCATTCTTAAAGACCTGTAAAACATCAGCGGCAGCTTTTTCTCTTAACTGATTATTAGGAGCATAAATTTCAGCAACCACAGTAGCCAACACAGGAGGACCAGGAGGTATTTCTAGTATTTTTGTTGTTGCCATATTATCCAAGGAAAATTTATTAACAATATCTCTAACGCTTTCAATGATAGCATGGCTTGATTCTTTTCTTTGTTCTTTATCTTTTAAAACAATATGTAAATCATTTTGATAATCTGAGTGTCTCAGAAAAGTATGTTTTACCATTCCAGAAAAAGAAAAAGGGGCAGGTTCACCAGAAAATATTTGAATCTTATCGATATTTTTATTTTGAAATAAAAGAGTTGCTAATTTTTTTGATAATTCTAATGAATTTTTTAAAGGTGTGGTTGCTTGATAATCTACTAAAATTTGAAATTCATTTTTATTATCAAACGGGAGCATTTTTACTTTAACATTTTTAAAATAAAAAAAAGAAACTGAAACAAAAAATAAACAAACTGTAAACAATAAAAATAACGAAGTAAAAATACGACTGGAAAGCAAATGATTCATAATCTTTCTATATGCTTTGTCTAATAATCCTTGTTTTTGTTCATTTTCACTTTTTTTATTATGATGTTGTTGTGACTTTAATAATCTGACAGCTGCCCACGGAGTAACAATAAAAGCAACTAGTAAAGAAATAATCATAGCAAAGCTGGCACCGACAGGAATGGGTTTCATATAAGGCCCCATCATGCCACGGACAAATGCCATTGGTAAAATTGATGCAATGACTGTAAAAGTAGCTAAAATTGTGGGATTTCCCACTTCAGATACTGCATTTATAACAGCTTGCAAAAAATTTTCTTTATTATTTTTAACATGTCTTTCAATATTTTCAAAAACAACTATAGCGTCATCAACTAATATACCGATTGAAAAAATAAGAGCAAATAACGTGACTCTATTTAATGTATAACCTAAAAAATAATAAACAGCTAAAGTTAAAGCTAGTGTAACAGGAATTGCAACTGCAATCACAAAAGAAGCTCTTATACCCATAAATATTGCTATAAGCACACTCACAGAAAGTGTTGCTAATAATAAATGCTCAATTAATTCTTTAGTCTTATCTGCAGCAGTAGAACCATAATCTCGAATAATAGACATTTTTATTTCTTTAGGTAAAGTCTTAGAAAAAGAATTAACTCTAGAAATAAGTTGCTGAGAAAGTATAACGACATTTGTTCCTTTTCTTTTGGTAAATGATAAAGAAACGGCGTTTTGAAATGAACTAATATTTTCACGATCAATTAAAACCGCTTCACGAAAACGTTCTTCTGCAGTATCTAGAACTTTAGCAACATCTTTAATCTTTACAATCATTCCACCACGTTGCCCGATAGCAACGTTTTGAATATCTTCTGCATTTTTATAATGCCCACCTACTTCAACATCAAATACTTGTTTTTTACCCCAATCTTTTCCTGCAAATTTTATTGAGTCATTTAAGTAAATAGCTTGGGCAACTTGTCTTAATGTTACCCCTTTTTGCTCTAAAAGCTTGGGTTCAACGACAACTCTAATGGCACGTCTTTTTCCTCCCAATAATTCAACGGAATTTAGATCAGGCGTAGCTGAAAGCTCTCGAGCTAAAGGAGCAATAAAATTTCTTAACTTTGTATCATCAATTTGTGATGAACTAAAACTAATAGTTAAAAAGGGAACATCATCTATTGAATATGACTTTACTTTTGGTGGTAAAATAATACTTCCTATTTCATTATTAATTTCCATTAATTTATGATGCACTTTAACTAGACTAGGCTCTATCGGTTCGCCAACTTTAAAACGGACAGTAACTAAACTCTGGTGAGGACTACTAGCAGAATACACATATTCAACTCCATCTAACCCCCAAACGGCACGTTCTATTGGTTCTGTGACTTTCCTTTCTACTTCAGCAGTATCTTCAAAATTTGGAGAGTAAACTTGAATATCAATCATAGGAACTGAAATTTGTGGTTCTTCTTCTTTAGGAGTCAACCAAACAGCGATAAATCCTATAAATATACTTAATAAAACTATTATAACTGTTAATTTAGAGTGAATAAATTTTTTACTAATAGCACCTGCTATGCCTAAATTCCTTTCATTCATTTTATGCTCCAAATGTCTTTAGGCTCTACACTTTTTTTACTTAAAGAGACTTTAGCTAATTCAGATTCATACAAATAATTTTTCAAAGAATATTTGGCATTAATTAAGTCTATTTTTTTATTGTATAATTCAGATATTTGCGAAACTGAAGTTGTACCATTTTTAAATAATTTTGAAATAACTGCTACTTGCTCATTCAATATTTCTTCGCTTTTATCAAGTAACTGCAATTTATTTTTTATAGCAATTAAACTCTCATTAGAACTATCATTTAATATTTTTTGTGTATTAATTACTACTTTAGCTGATTCTTCTTTAGATTTTGCAAGTAATTCAACTTCATCAGCTGAACCAAAGTCAGAAACAGCAATGTTAAATTTGATATATAATCCAAAAACATAAGCAGTATTAGTATCTCTATCACCAGCATATATATTAGCTTGACTAAATACTCCGAATTTAGGTAAATACTTTTCTTCTTCTAATTTTACTTTTTCTTTTATAGCAGCTGTATTTTCAAGTTCAGATAAATATTTATATGAGTACAATGAATTTTCAGTCTTAAGAAAATACAAAGATGAAAATTTCTCGGTTGATATATCTTTGACTACCCATTCTTTTTTATCAGTTCCTGCCATTATATTAATAGTTATTTTTGCATTTTTAATATTTAATTCGCAATCCTGATTAATAATAAGAATTTTATTTAATATACTTTTTAAACTTAAAAATCCACTATATCCTATTGGATTAGACTTTTCACCTAAACGATAATTATTTATTATATTTTCAACATTATTTTGGATACTTTTTAGTTCTTTATTATATTCTTGAGTTAGTAATATTTTTATGTATTCTCTGAGTGCTCTAACATATAAGCTTATTAGTTCAGCTTTTTTTTCGTATTCTAGAGATTTTGATAAATGTATTTGTGAATTTAAGGATGAAGAACGAACACTCCCATCATATATTAAAAAATCAATTCCTGTTTGTGTCGAATTAAAAATATTATTTGAAGGCGCATTTAAATGTGAAGGAATAAAGTCATCTTGTTTAACTTGCCCTTCTCCTAAATAGTTCATAAACGTTAAAGTCGGATCATTTGTTGAGATAAGTTGTGAATTAAGATAGAAAGAAGGCAACCAATTTAAGCTTTGTCTACTTACACTTTTTTCAGAAGATAATTTCATATAATTTATAGATTTATTTTCAGGAGAAGACTTAACAATTTGTTCCCATATTTTAGGAAAGGACATTTCTTCAAAGCAAAATCCACTAAAATGATAGAAGAATGTAAAATAAGGTATGAAATATTTTGCAAATTTAAATTTCATAAATAAAAAAGCCTCTTTTATTTTACTATAATAATATTACAATTATCAAAAATTTATAAAAGTGCAGATTTTTCTTATAATAATTTTTTTCCCATAGGAAATATTTATCTTAAAATAGAATGCTATAAGTCTTGTTATTTATTTTGCTTTATTTTGCAAAATAAATAAAAAATAAACTATTTATAAAACAAAGAGTATCAAATAATTAAAAATAATTATTGTTAATTACATTTGATTAATTTATAAGCAAAAGACATTAGTTATTATATTAATTAATGCATTATATAATTTTATTAATTTAAGGACATTATGAAAATTAAATCAAAACTTTTAATTCTTTCCTTTATATTATGCAATAATTTTTCCTTTGCAAGGTCTATTAAATCTGAAGGAAATGATGATAATTATTTTAATAATATCAGATGGATAAATAGACTCAACACATTTACAAGTGGAGCAAACTTTATTGCTAAACGATACAATCCAGCATGGCACTTTGAAAACTTAGGATCTTATCAATCTGCCTATGGCATTTTAAAAGATTCCTATTTAATTTATAAGGGACAAAATCAATTTGATCTTAAAACCTCAGCAGGATTGGTTATTAAAGCTTTACAAGTTAATGGATATATGACTGGTTATGTTGTTCCAGGTCTTTCGCAAATAGCTTTTATGTACACAGCTTATACATCATATCCTTCAGTCTTAAATGCTTTTTACCAATACACTCATACCCCTTTAAAGGTTATTGAAGTGAATGCTGCAAACCCCATTTTAAAAATTAGTGATTTAAATGATACTGCTGACGCTAATTTTTCAAATTCAACTTATTTAAGATGTTCTCTTTTAGCTAACGAAAAGCAGCCTAAAATAGAGAACTCAGAATTTATTACTAAACATGATTTACCAGGATTAGAAAATGAAATACCAACACAATATTATAAGGATCATGTCATAATTTATGGACGATGGTTAGAAATATCTTCGCATAGTAAATTTGACAAACAATATGTTTTTGCAACCTTAAATAGTCCTGTTGAAATTCAAGAAGCCTGTTTAAGAAAGTTTCAGTTATATTTTAGCCAGATTTTTGATGCTTATAAAGCGGAACCAAGTAATAAATATTTAGAAAAATTATATTTTGACCACAAATATATGTTTGATAATCCATCAAATATAAACAAATATTTAGTACCAACAGCTGGAAATACAAATTATAGCGAACATTATCCTATCTTGTTTTATACAAAAATTGACAAAGATCACGCCATAAGACTTGCTCCAAAGTCTGAATAATAAGAATAAAACCTCTTGATATTTAATAAAATATTAAGAGGAAAAATCAACATTTGTTTTAAATAATTTTTTACACAGAATCTTTCGCACTAGCTTTTAGAAGATCTGATTGTGAAATACCATTTTTCTGTGCTAATGCTAAAATATTATTATATGATTGAGGTGTACCAAAAGAAAAATAACTACGATGTTGAGATAAAACTTTACTTAATTTATTAATTAAGTTTATAGAATTTTCTTTGTCAATTTTTTCAAATTCAGCTTTTAACAATTTGCCTTTCTCAGTGTTGTCTAACCTTTTAATCTCCATTTGAACACCCATAACTATTTGTGTATACAAAGACGTTTGAGCTTGTGCATATGCTTTTCTTTCTAATTCAATCTGGTTTTTATACTCTATTTTTTCTTGTAATAACTTCTTTTTCTCAGCCGCTATATTTTTATCTTTAATGCCAGCAATTTGCGCTTCTTCAGCTTTCCGTTTAAACTTCTCTTCTTGATAAGAACTACTGATTTGATTATATTTTTCTCTTGTGCCATCAAACATATAAGCTAATACAAGACCGAATAATCCCCAAACAGAATATACAAATGCTTTTTTTTCTTTCTCCGAAGAATTGCTGCTATAAAATTCACTTAAAATAGTTTCTTTGTTGGCTGGAAACTGAGCGCAAGTAAAAACTAATAAATAGACCAAATAAGGATAATTTTTATTCTCATCAATATTAGTATCAAAATCTAGATTTATTTCACTTAAACCACTTTCTTTTAATAAATTTCTATCATTTTCTTTTTGGGAATTCTCATCGGAAATATGAGTGATCAGTTGAATTTTAGTATTTTTTTCTAAAGCTGAAAAATACTGCAAAAATAAAGCTTCTCTTAAAGGCGCATCAGCAAGAAAAATATCATTTCTCGTAATATCAAATAAAGAATTTCTTTTATAGAAGTCATAACCAAATGACTGAAAATGCGAACTTTCTCTTACCTTAAGAATACATTCTTTTAAAATTTCTGCACATTCACCTTTTTTAAGAAAATTCTGCAACATTGGTGAAAGCATTTTATGGACATTTTCTTGTTTACTTGTTTCATAAACTCTATTAGGAATTTTATACTTGTCAGTATTAAAAAATTTCATAACAAATGTATGGATAGGATCATTATTATAAGCAGAAGAATCACCAATTAGTTTAAAAGTAGGTAATACCCCAAGCATTAATCCCTTATCTGATGTAAAAACATCATGCCTTTCTTCTAGATCCATTATTTGAAGTTCTAATTTTTCAGAATAATTTAAATCACTGGAGTTAGAATTAATACTTTTTAAGTACTTTAAAAATATATCTAAAGAATATTTAAAGTATTTATCAGTTTTTCTAGCAATTACTTCATTTATTGGTTTTGCTTCATTTGTAGAGGTCTTACTTTTTTGTTCCAAAAGTGAAATAGAATAGTCTATATTTCTTTTAAAAATAACTATTCTACTATTGTATTCATCATATCTTTCTACAAAATTTTGATAGAAGCCTGTATTTTTTCCAAACATAAAATCATACAATCCAACCATATTAGACCAGCTTTTGCTTTTTTCTAAATCATAATTTTCTTGTAGACTTTTAACATGATCAAAAAATTCTTTCATAATATTTAAAAGTAAATTTACTCTATCTTTTAGAATATTTAATGGCGCTAAAGAGAAAAACACAGAAGTTTCTTCCTCACCAAACATAGCTAAAATAAGCTTACTAAATTTTAATGCTTCTAAATGAAACTGAATTTCAGAAACAAGATTTATAATATTAGACAAATAAAATACATACATTCTGAAAAAGTCATTAGTATTTTTATTCAAATATTCACGTTGAAAACCTGGTATTAAAAATTTAGAAAATGATTCATATGGAATTAAGAAATATCTTTTTAAGCGCTCATCAGAATTATAGTTATTTGCTAAATTTTTATCTTGAAATGAACGAATAATTTCACTAGGGATATCTGCTGAGTATTTATTGAGTATAATATTATACACACTCCATAGACCAAATAGTGAATATACAGAAAATTTATTAATGTTGTCATCTTTTAGCATAAATTCACTTACTCTTTCAACATATAGAATAAGCTCACAAAAACTATCTATTTTTCGTGCAAAAACAAATTCTCTTCTTTTATTCTCTTCACCTTTTACGTATTCAATTGAATATTGTTTTTTCAAACTCAAGTTTCTATCAAATTCTTTTTTAATTTCAAAACATAAATTAACAACATTCTTAAATTCTTCTTTGGTAAGAATTTTTTGTTCTGAACTTATTTTTATAAGCCCATTATATAACTTACTATTTGTATCAGAGGCTTTCTCATAAATTTTGTGCTGAGAATTCCACCAATCAAACATTTTATCCCAAATTTTTGCTGAATATTTTACTGAGTTTACTTTAGGATCTTCCAATTTTACTAATTGATGAGTCAGTACAATAATTTTTTCTAATTGCTTATCTTTTTTATTAAAATTATGTTTCAAGAAGTCATGCGCATATTCAAATAATTTATTAACTTTTTTCTCAACTTTTAGAACATTTTGTTCATTTGGAATTTCATCTGATTTTTTTGACTTTAGTTGCAAAGTATTTAATTCATTAATTAAAGAATTAACTTTACCAATTTTTTTCTCTAAATTTTCAAGTCTTAATTCTTTTGCTTCTTTTATTTCATTTACTTTTATAATACTTAAATCGGTCCAAAATTTATATGATGTTGAATTTAAGGCATCATTTTCTATCCGTTTTATAAAGTCATCGGCATCATAAAACTTAATATTTTGATCATTTCCCAAAAGACTACAATATATCCAGGGCATTACTGGAGTTATAGCAGAAGCACCAGTTAATAAAGTCGTTCCAATATTTTCAACAATAGTTTCACTGTATATTCTATTTTCAATATACTTTACAATTTTTTCTTTAAAAATTAAAAATGTTTGTTTAAAGTCACTTGGAATACTTGAAGCTATTTTTTTAGTCTCTAACTCTTTTTCAATGACATTAAGAATACATAAAATAACAGAACTTGGCATTTTATCAATTGACAACATTAACATTAAAAGTAATTTTACATATGCATTTACTAAATAAAACCCTGACTCGGTATCCTGCCAACTTACCCGTAAAAGTTTAAAACTACTAAATTTACCTGTTACTTTCGATTTTAAATAGTGTGTTAAAACTTCGACTGCAGCTTGAATAGAAACAGACTGCATTCTAAAATGCTGATTTTCCCAAGCAAAGAGGTCATATTCCATATATTTTCTGAATTCTTTAATGCTAACCCACTTAGTACGTGTTGCATTTAAAAGATATACTGCTGAACCAATTAAAAATCCTGACATAGCTCCCATGAGAGCATGTGAAGCAGTCTGTACTCCAGGAATAGACGCAATTGCCCCACCAGCAGCATACCCAGCTACTGCCCCAAGAGGCCCTCCAATAGCGCCACCTATACCCGCCCCAGCTGTTGTAGCAATTTGTGCAGGATTTACAAAATTAGCAATGACTCCGCCAGCAGCCCCCGACGTTGAGCTTGCTGCAATCATAGATTTATAGCCTACTTTGGACTCTAAAAGTTTTTTAAAACTTTCACCTTCTTGTTTTCCTAAGGCAAAATACTTTGCTACTAGCACACGGGAAATTTCAAAATCATTTTCATCATCGGTTTTAAGCGTATGAATTTCAGGAGAAGCAAATAAAGTTGTCAATAAGTCAGTTGAAACAGAATTATTAATGTTTTCTCTTTCATTAGAAGAATTTTTTGTTCCTTCGTTCCCAGGCTGAGCCATTAGCAAATCCTTTCATAAATTTTTAAATTTTATAAAAAATCGCAAACATGTATTAGAATTTCACTTAACTTTTTTCAAAGCAAATGATTTATTCAATAATTATTAAGTCCGTGAATGAAATACTTTTTAATAACTTCAAAAACAAGAATACACAATAGCAAACCAATAACTATTTTTAATACAAAATTAATTTATATTCAATATCTTTTAGCTTGATTCATTTAAATTATTTATGCCAGTTAAGAGTTGAGAAAAAGATTGGAAGGATTG
>CAYSZE010000325.1:0-5620 GCA_964435255.1 uncultured Oligoflexia bacterium | reverse complement strand
TCTATGCTTGAAATTTGCTTGAAGGGCTCAAAACCATTGAGCTTACCAGATGGCTCTTCCCGCACATTTTTGCAAGATGGTGATACGATTATCTTTAAAGGCTACGCTGAAAATACAAACTTTAGAATAGGTTTTGGTAATCTATTTAATACGCTTGTCTCCCCATAAATTCGCAAAGTACAAGTTATAATTAGAGCCTTTTAAATGTCTTTTTCGAAGACACTTATTTTTTTGAGTCTCCTGATAATATTTTTAATTCCTTATAAATATAACATATTTTCCTATATTGAATACTTTTTCCTATAAAATTAGTAATTTATCGACATAAAAAAAATGTCTTAAATTTTGACGAAACACTTAGTGTCTAGTGCTTTTGGATCTTCAATAGTAATCAATATGTATGGGATTCTTAATGAAGCAATTTTGCTAATCCATTTATCTAAGAAGACCTCTTTTAACTAAGATAATTTAAATAATTACGGACTTCTCAAATATTTCTTTAGAAAGGAAAGTTTTATGCGTAAGTTACAAGAAGCAGTTAGATTTCCTCAGTCTGTTCAACTCTTTCGTTTTTGCTTTCGCGTTCTAGAGTTAAGACAACCTAACGACAAAGTACATGACCAAGATTTAGGTTCTATCTTAAATTACGATCCTAGTGATACAAGTCACTGGAAGCGTGGGAAAAAAGCGATTCGTAATGTGCAGTCTCTAGAAAATCTAGCAAAAGCTCTAGATGTTGATCTTGAAATTATTCAAGACCTTGCTGACGGCCATGTTGACCTTGATGAAGCATGGTGTGACTTCTGCGATGCAGAAGAAGAGCGTCGCCTTTCTTTAGAAGAGCCAGGAGTCCGTATTGAAAGACGTGACAGAAGTTTAGAAATAGAAAAAGTTGCACAAGAAATTTTAGCTAAAGCAAATGTCACTTCAGTACCAGTTCATATCCCAGAACTTATTTCAGCTTTTCCTTTCATTCAATTAATGCCAGGAGATGTTTCTGATAAATTAGCACGCAGTTCTCGTGTTAGACCTGGTCATTACGCAATTCGTTTCCGTAAAGGTGACATTAGAGCACACACACGTACAGCTATTGCCCGTGAAATTGCTCGTATTGTTCTTCTTTCCGAAAGAGAGAAATTTAAATTTACCAGCCGTTGTGAAACACTTTCACAAGCTGAAATAGTCGATTTTGCTAATGCCCTTTTAGTTCCAAGAGAAGCTCTTGCGGTTGAAATTCAAAAAATATCAACACGCGTGAATATGGTGAAAGCACTAGCTGATTTATTCTGGGCACCTAAATCAGTTATCCGTTCCAGACTTTCTTCTATTCTTTTTGAAACTGCATCAAATAGCGTATTTGAAGCAGCGGCATTAGAAGCAAGAATTTCTGTCCAAGATAGAACTGAAATGGTTGATGAAGAGTTCCTAGATGAAGAATTTAGTGAAGATTCCAATTCTATTTCTTTCTCTAAAAAACAAGGACGCCCAGCACCAGCTGTTTCCGCACCAAACTCAGTACATTAATTTCTGTGCTGTCATAATTTCTGCTAAATCAAGATGAAAAAAGAGTAGCTTTTTATTAAGCTCTCTTTTTTTTATTCTTGATTTTTTTACTTTTTGCGGCAATGTTTAGTTTCAAGCCGAACTAAGGAGGTTTACTCAGAATGGTTATTACACTAGACAAAAAATCAAAACCAACAAAAGTTAGCTTAATGGCTCGCAAAATGATGGACGATGATGATGACGATGACTTCATGGAAGATGGTGATGAAGACGAAGATGAAGGCATGCCTGAAATCCGTGGCGATATTGACTCTGATGAAACGAAGCCGAAAACTCTTACTAGAAAAGAAGCAATTGATATTTTACAGACAACCAGAGACTTTTCTAAGCTAGATTTCCGCAAAGCTAATTTAGCCAAACTTGATTTTTCTAATTGTAATTTTGAAACGTCTAACCTCTCGTATGTTAATTTTAAAGATTCCAATTTAGAAGGTTGTAATTTTACAAACGCAAGCCTTTGGAATGCAAATTTAGAGGGAGCAAATTTAACTCGTGCCAATTTAGAAGATGCTGACTTAGATTACACAAAACTAAGAGGAGCTATTCTTTATCGTGCCAATGTCCGTAGAGCAACACTTCCAACCGATCTTATTCCCAGAGAAGAAATTTTACGTTCAATAAATGAAGGCACAAAAGTAAACCGATAATGGTTATGTGCCTTTAATTTTCTTATCTGATAGAAGTATTTATATAAAAAATCAAGGGTTCAAAATCAATGAAAAAATTATTTCTATTAAATTTTATTTTCATTCAAAGCGTATATGCTGAACCAGAAATTATAATTACTAATAACACTGAAAATGAAATAAATATCACTTACACTTACTTAAAAAAAAATAATTATCTCCATAACACTAATACCAAAGTAGCTCCTTATAGCAGCTTTATTGCTGAGACAAAACGTTATGTAATAAATAATAACTATTTATTAGAATTTATAGATACTCATAAAGCATGTAGCTGGTTATATTCCTTTGGTTTTCGTCATGCCAATGGCTGGGGAATAGATCTTATAATAAATGGCGAAAAAATAATAACTATTTGTGCAAATAAATACAGTCCATTAGACTATAGAAATCATGCACAGCTTATTTATGTTCAAGAGAAAAATAAAATAGAAAAATTTGTTTTTAAAAATTTAGGCTGGTGGGAACAAAATAATGAATTTCAAACAAGTTTTATATTAAATTTAGAAAAATATAAAAATAATTATTCTAAAAGCGAAATAAATTGGTTCGTATATAATGGAGAATTAACTGAAAATTGGCAAAATCAAGCTAAAATTCCTTAAAATAATTACCACAATTATTTCCTAATTATTTAATTTTCTAATTTTATCACTAATGAAACTATATATAGATCAAGTTTTTTTCAAATTTATTAATTTTTCGATATAACTTTTAATTAAATTTAAATCGAGCGGCTTGGTAAAAATAATATCAAACTTAGACTTAATTTCAGGATCATGTTCCATATCTAATTCTCCTGTGAGCAACGCTTTTGGAATTATGAAATTATTTAACCGATGGATCACATCAAGGCCAGTAAGACCAGGCAAACGATAATCAACAAATAAAAAATTTGGCGGATTTTTTTTTATCACTTCAATTGCATGAAGAGGATCTTCAAACGTAGTAACTTCACAGTCAAGTTGAGAAAGAATAATTTTAAAAACTTCTAATATTTGTGGTTCATCATCTATATAGTATATTTTAAACAATATTTTATCTCCTAAAACTAAAATTAGGGTTTTTTAAACTGAATTTCAAAACAAGTATTTTCGAAAGTGCGATTTACGAAAATACTCGCATTGTGTTCATCTAAAATTCCTTTAGTAATCGATAGTCCTAAACCAGTCCCTTGACCTACGGGTTTAGTCGTAAAAAAAGGTTGAAATAATTTTTCTTCAATATCAGCAGAAATGCCATGACCTGAATCAATAATTTGTAAAATTATTTTTTCATTACTTTCAAAGCAATTGATCTTAATCCATTTCGTTTCTAAGTCTTTAACAGCATCTATACTATTATTGATTAAATTAATTAATACTTGTTCAATCTCAACTTCATCACATTTAATAATAATATTTTCAGCAATATTTTTAATAATTTCAGTTTGATGTCTTTTCGCAAAAGTTTCAGTAATAATGACAACTTCATTTATAATTTTAGTTAATGAATTTAATTCAATCACTTTAGTTTCTGACGTGCGTGAAAATTTCTTTAAGCTCCTTACTATTTTTGCTATTCTTTCGCCAGATTTTAGAATAGCCTGTACTTTTTCATTAAATTTTTTTTCATCATCTTTAAACATATACAATACAGTTGAAAAACCCATAATAACAGTAAGAGGATTATTTATTTCATGTGCGATTCCTGCAGAAATCTCTCCCAATGATGCTAATTTTGAATTTTGAATAGCTTTTGCTCTTTCTAATTCATAAGATTTTTGTAACTTCACTTTATCAGTTATATCTATAGAAATTCCAGAAACGGCAATTAAATTTTTATCTGCATCATACACTGACAATTTATAAGTATCATAACTTCTCAATTCACCTAACGTATTTGGAATAATTTCTAGAAAATTTCCTAATTGCTTTGAATTGATAACTAAAGAATCATTTTCGGCTATGTTTTTAGTGACCTCTGCAGAAAAAATATCAGCGTCTCTTAATTCAGTAATATTATCTGTAGAAGCTGCAAAAGAATCATTAAATGCTTTATTAACAAACAAATAATTACCATTTAAAGATTTAGCATAAACAGGCCCAGGCATATTATTTAAAATAGTACCGAGTAATATTTTCTGATTTTTAAGTTCATTTTCAATCTTTTTTTGTTCTGTAATTAAAAATCTGATAGACAAATATTGCTCAATTTTCCCATCAATATTAAATAAAGGAGTGATCATACTTCGAACAAAATAATGTTCGCCATTTTTAGATTTATTTTCAATATCTCCTGTCCAAACTTTTCCTGCAGAAATTGTTGCCCAAAGTTCACTAAAAAAAGTTTTAGAGTGAACATGTGAATTAATTATGCGATGATCTTGTCCTATAAGTTCTTCAGCCGAATAACCACTTACATTACTAAAGTTTTTGTTTATTCTAATGATTTTTCCATCGATATCTGTAAATGAAACCAAAGCACTGCTTTCAATGGCATTTAAAATTTCCTGATTTCTAGCATCTTTCTCTTTTTGTTCTGTAATATCGCGACCTGAGACATATAAGTAGCCATTTTTAATATCAGGTTCACACATCCAACTGACTCTAACATAACCACCATCTTTCTTTTTAAGTCGATTTTCAAAATTTATTAAAGGAATCCCTTGATGTAATTGTTCAACTCCTAACTTTGTTTTTTCTAAATCCTCTGGGTGAAAAAACTCAATATAAGGACGTGAGAAAAATTCTTCTTCACTCCAGCCCAATAATTTTGTAAAAGTTGGGTTTATTTTCTTTGCATAGCCATCAACACCTGTAATACTAATTAAATCTCTGGAAGTTGAAAATATCATTTTTATGTCAGAATTTAGTTTAACTAGTTTGGTAATATCTGAAAATGTTGTCAATACTTTTCTTATACCTAAATTTTCAAAAGGGACTGAATTTAAATTGATCCAACGTTCTTCGTTATTAGGTAAAATTAACCCCATTACTATGTTTTTAATAATTCTATTTTCTTTAAGTGCAATTACATTTGGTAATTCATTTGGTAAGAAACTTTCTTTATTCTCTTTTACAGCACAACCATTTGGATCAATAGTTTTTTTTCCTATTAATTCTTCAGTTGATAGCGACAAAATATTTAATGCCGATGAATTTGAGCGTTCAATATAACCTTGATCATTCTGAATAATAAACCCATCAGACATCGTTTCAAATGCAATTTCTGTTTCTAGTTTATCAAGTTTTAATTGTGTAATATCTTCAATAATTGAAAGATAAGTAATATTGCATATTCCGCTGAAAGCGGTGGTGAATTCCAATCGAATTCGGCACGAGTTTCCGATTGAAAGCGGCGCCCGTAGAGGCTATGATTCTGCTCAAAGA
>CAYSZE010000324.1:0-7268 GCA_964435255.1 uncultured Oligoflexia bacterium | reverse complement strand
AAAATATAAAAGATAAAATGACTGGTTTAAAAGATATGATTAAAGGGGTTGCTGTCGAAGGAAGTGTTCCACAAGTGCCACCACAAGAAAGCGAACAACCTTCTGTTGAAGAAGATAATAATCTTCATTCCCTTTTGTCGGCTATAGGACAATTAAGTGTATGGAGTTTTCATGAACTTATGAATGCCTTAGCAAAAGTACAAGGCTTTACAGAAATGTTAGAAGATGTTTATCAGCAATTACCAGATTCAGAATCTAAAGAAACTTTAAAAACGATTCAAACAAAATTACTCGCAAATACTTTACATATGACAGGTGTTGTAAATCGTATTCGCTCTTTGCGTGGAAAAACTAAAATTGTAATTAAGGAACATAATATTAGAGATGTCGTTAAAAACATACAAGAATTAACCCAACAACCACCTAAGACTTTGCATTGGTCAACACTACATATTCCAAGTGTGCTTGTTCCATTTGATCAAATTATTTTTGAACAAATTTGGGTTCATTTATGGAAATTATTAGGGGAATGGCAACCTCCTAAAGCAAAAGTACAACCAAAATGTTATGGAAAAATAGATATTAATAAAAACACTAGCAATTCCAAATTTAAAAATTTACTTTCACTTTATTTTTGGTATGAACCTTATAATACAGAAGCGTTCGATCCCACTTCTTTAAAATATGAAACAAAAACCCCACAAGCAGATTTAGCTTATGTCTTTCACTTTACTTCTCAAATAGCCAAAAGAATTGATTCAACTATTTTAACAGCTAAAGCTCCTTTTGGTGGAGTTGTCTTTTTTATAACATTACCTTGTGCTGATGTGACCAACGCAATTAATGAAATTGGCTATCAAATTCCTCAACCTTTACATATTGCTAAACTCAAAGAACAAGAAAAAACATTAAAAACAGTTTTAGTAATTGATGATGAAAAAGATTTAAGAACTATTTTAAGTCTAAAAATAAACAAAATGGGTTATAATGTCTGTGTTGCTGAAAACATAAGTGAAGCCATTCAGCAATTAGAAAGTAAAAAAATCGATTTAATTATTTCAGACTTATTCATTGGGCAAGAAAGTGGCTTAGATTTATTAAAAACTTTAAATTTATCAGATTCAAAAATTCCGTTTGTATTTATAACAGGAGCAAGTGAAGAAGATATTTCTAAACCAATTTTGGATATTTTGGCTAAGCACTCAAAAGCATTCTTAACCAAACCAATTGCTACTCAACTTTTAAAAGACACCCTTGATAAATTTGTTCCTTTATCATAAAGGTTTAATGCACTTTGAAAGGAATTTTAATGAGAACAATCTTTATAAGAACTAAAATTATTTGCTTTTTCTTCTGCTTTTTAAGCTTAAAAGCTTATTCTGATAATAACATTGATTTTAAATTTACCAGCGCACAAATTCCTGATAGTGATTATGAAAATATTGTGAAAACCATTGTGAATCCCACTCGTTTTCAATTTATGTCTGCTCCAATACCAACGGCAGGAAGAATAATTCCATTAGGTATTTCCGCTGGAGGAGGTATCAGTTATTTTAATATTCCTCAATCAACAATTGATTCTTTAAATAGATACACTGATTCAGCTAACAATTTTCCATCAAGTCTTGTTATCCCAAGATTTATTGGAAAAATAGGCATGCCATTTGGTTTTGATATTGCAATCAATTACGCTAAAGTACCACAAAGTTCAATAGAGTTTTACGGCATAGGTGGACAATTTATTTTAGCAAACCCTAGAGTTCTTCCATTATCTTTAGCTCTAAGAGGAGGCTATAGCCGTATTACTGGTTTTGCACCATTTGACGCTAATAGCACGAATGCTGAAGCTTTACTTGGTGTCCTGTTACCTGTTATAAAACCATATGCAGGAGGGGGAAGCAATTGGTCAAATTCTTCTACATCATTCAAAGTTGGTAACGTTACACTCACAAAAAGCGCTACTTGGAATGAGGTATACGGGATTGTTGGTATACAACTTGTCACATTATTTGCTTTTGATTTAGAAGCTCAAATTTCTGCAAACCAAACTATTTACAATGCTAAACTTTCCTTAGAATTATAATTTCTAATCTTTTCAATACATTCAAAATAAAATAAATGACACTCCCTTTTTCAGCGCAACTTTTCCACATTAGGCATTTTTTGCTGCATTAAACCTAGAATTTTATCGCCGAAGTTACAAGGAAGCATTGCCTTTCATACACAAAAGGTTTGCTTTAGGAATTCAAGAAGTGTTCCTACTATGCCATGGAGGCTTTATGATTTTTTTCACGTTACAAAAAAAGCTTAGGGAACTTGTAACTTCTAAATGCACGTTACTATGGCTTGAAGGAACTAAACATGAAAGAGTTCTTAAAATTAAACTTACAGGCAATAAAATTATACTTAACTTAGCAAATGGAACAACTAAAGTGATCACTTTTGAAAAATATACATTTACATCGGTAGGATTACAATTTTGGTTTCAGGGAAGACCAGGTGTTTTATACAAATGGGAACAACTTGGACAATCAGAAAACTATAATAATAAAACTAATAACAGTAGTACATTACCTGATGATGATCCAACACCACCAGATATAGCTGCTTAATATTTGGTGAATATTGAGGATAAATCGGAGATTTTATGAGGCTCACGGCAAAAATTCTTTCATGGTTACTTGCTTCAATAGTGGTCGTAATGATCATGTTTACAAGCTTAGCAATCTATATGCTTCAAAAGAATCTAGAAGAAGAAGCTTTTCGCTCTCACAAACTAATCTATTCACTATTCCTTCCAACAATCACTCGCTATCTTTGGGAATTTGACATAACTGGTATTAAAGAAACGTTGACTAATATTATTGAAAACAACTACGCAAATAAAATTTATATTTATGATGCTGATTCTGTTCTTGTTACTTATTTATATAAAGATACAAAAACAGGAAAAATTTCTAATATTAAAGATTCAAAAATTTCAGATTCAAGTAATATTATTACTCCAGAATTTAAAATGCAATTAGATAAAAAGTCTTTATCAAATGAAGAATTTTATATTTATCAAGATAATATTTTAAAAGACACCTCACGTATTATTGGTGCTATGCTACATAAAAAAGGAACAAGTACGAGTTCTTCTATCATTGGTTACTTTGTTCTAGATTATTCAACTGATAACATTGCTGTTGCTGTTCAATCTATGATCAGAGGGGTTATTGTTCTTGCACTCTGTATAACTATAATGCTTGTTGTTTCAATTGGATTATTATTAAGAAAATCATTAATCAATAGTATTCTCAAACTCAGCCAAGCCAGTTTGGACATCACTAGAGGAACATTTACTCGCATAGAAGAACCTAAAAGAAGTAAAGATGAAATGGTTGATCTGGTTAAAAACTTCAACATCATGATCAGTCAAATAGAATTAAACCAAGAAAATTTAAAGCTACTCGCTGAAGAAGGAATAAAAATTTCCAGTAAATTTGATATCAGCGATATGGTCATGCAAGTAGCAGAGTCTTTAAATAAAATATCAAAGATCAATCTACATACAGAAATATTTGTAATAAATACCATGTTAGCCTCTGAGCAATCTGAGGGATACCATGAAATGCTCCGTTCTGGACAAAGAAACTTCATTAAATTTGCAGAAGAATTAAAAGAACCACCAAATAAAAAACGTTTCTTAATAAAAGACAGTGCGGGAAGAAATTGTATTATAATTCAAATTGATGACTTACGTGCAGTACACTTGTATTCATTTACAGCAGCACAATCTATTTACAATGCAATATTAGCAATACAAATTAGTATTACGAATGCCTTAGATAATATTCGTTTCGTTGCTGACCAAAAAGAACAACAAAGACTTGTCAGTGAACAAGAAACAGCACGGCTTGTCCAAAATAATTTAATGCCAAAATTTGAATACAGAAAAGTAGGCTTTTTTGAAATTGCCAACCACTTTGAAGCCGCCACTGAATGCGCTGGCGATTGGTGGAACTATTATATTTTACCAAATAATAAGCTTCTCATTCTGTTAGGTGATGTCACTGGCCATGGTACAGCAAGTGCTATTTTAACTGCTGTTGTAAAAGGATATTGCGATTCTATCCATATTCAACCTAATATTACAGCTAACGAAATACTCACTCAGCTCGATTCCGTTATTCGTTCCAGCGGTGATGGCAGTAAAGTCATGACCATGTTTGCTGCAATATTAGATCCCAATAATGGGGTAATAGAGTTTTCCAATGCTGCACACAATTTCCCTATGCTCATAAAGAGAAATAATGAGAAAAAGACTGTAGAAAAACTTGTCGCACAAGGTAGACCATTAGGATATGAAATTATTACAAGAAGAGAAGAGGAAAGCCCTTACGCATATTCACTGAAAAGAATTCAATTGGAATCAGGTGATATCTTATTTATTTTCTCAGATGGTCTTATTGAAGCCCTCAATTCACAAGGGGAAGAATTTAGTGAAAGAAGACTCAAAAATGCTTTACAAAGATATTCTGAAAGTGAAGCTTCAGTGATTAAAGAAAATATTATGCACGACTTTAGAGAATTTACATCCTATAAAAAATTAGACGATGATGTTACATTCTTAGTGTGCAAGTATAATAAAGATGCCGCTTAATAATTTAATATTTTAGTCTCAACTTCTAGCCAAAGTTCTTCATTATCTAATATTTTTTTCTTATGCCTTTGTAACAATTTATCAAGCTCACTCATTTTTTTATAATCACTAGGATCAATTGCAGTCATTTGTTGTTCAATTTCTTTTACTTTTTCTGTTAGTTCAAAAATATCTAATTCAATTTTTTCTTTTGTCTTAATTAGTTTTTGTAACTCTTTTTTTGGATCTGGCTGCTGTTCCTTTACTTTTGTAGTCGATTTTTCATTGCTATTGATATCATCCTGTAATTTTGCCATTTCCATACTACGATCAGGGCTTAAAATATCAGGAAAACCAGAAAGCGGAGCCAATCGCTCATAATCATCCAATTTACCTTCAAATAAAGCAAACCGTCCATCATTGGTCATCGCAAATACATGCGTACAAATGGAATCGATAAAATTTCTATCGTGACTGACAAAAAGCACTGTTCCTTCATATTCATCTATTGCATCTGCAAGAATTTCAGCACTCGACATATCTAAGTGGTTTGTAGGCTCATCAAGTAATAAAAAGTTAGCATTGCGCAGTAACAAACATGCTAAACCAACTCGACTTTTTTCTCCACCAGAAAGAACTTTCACATATTTAAAAGCATCATCCCCACGAAATAAAAAACTACCTAAAACACTTCTTGCTTTCTTCTCACCAATATTATCCGAAACACTCATAACGTTATCTAAAATAGTCTTATTTTCATCTAAAGTTTCCAATTGATCTTGGGCAAAAAAAGCTAAAGAAACATTATGTCCTAAATTAAAACCACCATCTAATGGTTTTATAACACTTGCTAAAGTCTTTAAAAAAGTAGATTTTCCAATACCATTTGGTCCAATTATTGCAATTTTTTGTCCACGTAAAACATTTAATTCAATATGTTTAGAAAGCACAGCTTGATAACCAATGCTCATTTTTTCTACTTTTAAAACTTCTTTACCACTTTGTGTTACCTTAGGTAAGGTAAATGATATTTCATCAATGGAATCATCAATATCAAAAGAACCTTCAACTTCTTTCATTCTTTCTAACATTTTCATGCGACTTTGTGCCTGTTTTGCTTTGGAAGCTTTTGCTTTAAAACGATCGACAAAGCGTTGAATTTCATCGGCACGTTTTTTATGTCGTTCATAAGCTGCTGTTTCTAACTCTAATCTTTGTGCGCGTTGTTCAAGAAAAGAATCGAAATTGCCTTTATATGGCGTAAATTTACCATTAAATAAATGTAATGTTATTGTTGATAATCTGTTTAACAATGCTCTATCATGCGAAACAAAAAGAAGCGTTCCTGTAAAACTTTGCAGAAATTTTTCGACCCAAATAAGACTTGGTAAGTCTAAATGGTTTGTCGGTTCGTCAAGTACTAAAAAGTCGGGATCGTTTAAAAAGACCTTGGCTAGTTCTAAGCGCATCCGCCAACCACCTGACAATTGTTTGGGATTTTTATTTAATTGATTCCCTAAAAATCCCAAACCAACCAATATCCCTTTCGCCCGTGCTTCTAAAGCATAACCACCAGCTTCTCGAAATAAATCTTCAATTTTTTCAAATTTTTTATGCACATCTTCACTATAATTGTTTTCCATTTCAATTAAAATGAGATCCAGATCTTGTTTTAATTTTTTTAATTTAAGCGCCCCATCCATACACTCTTCTAAAATTGTCTCTTTGGGCTGCTGATTGGGTTCCTGTGGCAAATATCCTAAATTCATTTTTGCTGGTTTAAGCAATTGCCCATCATCTGCTTCTTCTAATCCACAAATAATGTTCAGTAATGTCGATTTCCCTGCACCATTGGGCCCAACCAACGCAATCCGTTCACCTTCTGGAAAATGGTAAGAAGAGTTGTTAAATAATATTTTACTACCGTACGCTTTGCTTAAATTTTCAATTCGAATCATTTTTTTATTCCAATTTTAATTCATATTTTCTTTGTGTCCAATGGAGTAAATCAGCTAATGCTTGAGATCGAATAGGATCTATTTCATTGAATATTTCATGCCCAGCTCCTTGCAGCACTCGTAACGAACTATCATTATGCGAGAAATAAGGCACGCATTTTTTTGTTACATCAACTTTAACTAATTTGTCATCCTCTGCGGCAACGATTGTCACAGGCGCACTGATCAAACGAATTGCTTGGATAATTTTTTTCTCTTCAACAGCCCCAAGAAAGGTATTTCCCATGCGGGCGGTAATAGTCGTCAATCGCAATGTGTCTTCTTTGGCTTCATTATTATTTTAAGGATTATTTGAAAGATCTTCTGATGGTATGCCAATAGGTGCAGTCAATTGTGGCAAATATTTAGCCACTCTTTGTGCTAAAAATTTTTTCCAACCAGGAATCGATTTTTTAATGGCGTAACAGGGGGAGCTTAAAAAAATAGGGGGACAGGAATCAGCTAAATGTGCTGCCGCATATGTTACTAATAAAGAACCAAAACTATGCCCCATTAAACCAAAAAAAGAGTCTTTTTGTTTTGTTAAACCAAGGAGTTGTTTAACATGATTTGTCATAAAAATAACATCCAAAACCATAGCATGTAAATTTTCAGCGTCACCACGCTTTGGACCTGATCTTCCATGC
>CAYSZE010000323.1:0-25069 GCA_964435255.1 uncultured Oligoflexia bacterium | reverse complement strand
CTAATCCCTGGTCCGCGTAGAGGTCCTATCAATCGTCATTGGGGTGTTATTGAAAATGAAACAACAACTAAAATTCTATCTGTAATGGAGACTCCTGATGAAGATGACATCTGATGATCTAAGAGATGCCATAAGTTATACTGCACAACGAACTGGTTTTTCCTCTTCTCTTATAGAAAAAGATTATTATTGCTCATTAATCTTGAAAATTCTTTATGAACATGATCAATTAAAAAATTTATTAATTTTTAAAGGAGGAACTCTTTTATCAAAAGGTTTTTTTAATTTCTTTAGATTGAGTGAAGATCTTGATTTTTCTATAAGTAACAATTTTTGTGCCAATCGAAATGAAAGAAAAAAAATAGCAGATATATTTAAAACATTGATACCTATTGTTTTAAAAGAACTCAATTTCAAAGTAGTTTCACCATTTAGAGGTTACAATGAGTCAAGTCATTATAATGGAATTTTTGGATATGATTCTGTTAATGGCTTACCTGATACTATTAAATTTGATGTCGCCTTAAAAGGAGATCTTGTTCATGAACCAATTGAAACAAATCTTAAAACGATATTAATGAATCCAATTTCAAATGCGGCTATTTTTCCAAATATATTTGCATTGACACTTACCAAAGAAGAAGTTTATGCTGAAAAGTTTAGAGCGGCTTTAACTAGAGAACCTTCAGCAATAAGAGATTTTTTTGATATCGAAAAAATTCTTAACTCAGGTTTTAATATATTTGAAGATTCTTTTATAAAGTTAGTAATTAATAAAATATTTTTTGATAATCATGTAAAAATTGATGTATCTCTTGAAAAAAAGAAAACTCTTGATGCACAAATTATAACAGATCTGAGACCTGTATTAAAACTAAAAGATGAGTTTAATCTAGAAAGTACTTGGTTACATATCTATGAATTGGCAAAAAAATTGGAATAAAATATTAATTTATATTTTTATTATACTAGCAGAGTTGGAGTGTTTTTTTAGGAAAAATCTACGTTCTGAGAAATGAAGATTTTCCATTTCAAAGTGATCTATTATATTTCTTCTTGTTTCTTTTTTAATCAAAGTCTACCTTCTTTAATTGAATTTCTCCTGAAATGAGTTTGGGTAATAAGAGATCTCGGGTTTGAGTTAGTGAATTTGTTTCTTTTTCTAGATTTAAAATTTGATCAAAAAATTTTTCAGCAGTTTGAGAAAAACGTTTAATCAATGGTTGTGGTGGAATTATAATTTTCTGCTCTCCTACAAGAGTTGTATTTAAATTTTTTTGAACTGATCCATCAGCTATCTGAATAAGATGTGGAGCGATAAAAACAAATGCGTGATAAAGAAAGATTTGTTCAATTTTAAAATTTTTAAATACCAACCATCCGTCGTGTACACATCCCCGAAGTTGAACAAATTTGGGAACACCGCAAGTAGCACTATTTGATACTATGAAATCTCCAGGTTCTACTAAGACACTGAATTTTTCACCTTCTTTCTTTATCATTTCTTTGGTTTTAAATATGTAAGGAGAATTAGATGCGGTAGCGTCTGCAATCTTAAACCATGGTAAATCATTTCCCATGAATTCTTGAATTGGTCTCGGGGATGAGCCTCTAGAAATATCAACTTGTTTTTTAATACATGAAACCCTCCACCCCTTCGGAATCAAGCCAAGTTCTGATTCTTCAAAACTATCAGGGAAAAGTGCAGCAGTTTCATCATCCATGCTATAAGGTTTTTTACCTTCAGCTTTTGCTTTTACAGGGCCAAAATCGATAAACCACTCTTTAAAAATAGCTTTTGCCATGGATTCGAGGGTTTGGTTTATTTGGTTGTTAATATGTATTTTTAGATTTATCGGATCTATTATTGAAATAATTTTCCGTTGTGTCTTAATGTCTGGGAATTTTATTGGGAGTTGTTCTTGAGCAGTAATTCCTAAATATGCTCTCGTTGAACCACCTCCCGCCCACTGTAAAAATATGTTTTGGAATTCTAATGAATCAAAATAATATTTTAAATATCGATTATCTAAAATATTTGGATTTTTAATACGATAATATGTTACTTGAGGAGTCAACATTATATAGTTATTGTTACCATTACCTGATACAATTGCTGTACGGCCAATGGTTGCTTTATGAGTGAGTAACACATCTCCATCTATTGAAAATCCTTTTTGTAATCGCTCAGCTCGTTCTTTAGAAATTTTTTTGCATCCCTTATAGTCAATAACTCCATCTATTAAATCGGATGCCATAACAAATGGTATACCTTCTTTAACGTATTCCTCAGAAGTAGGGTGATAGCTTCCATGATTACCATCAATAGGTCTCTCAATAATGCCAAGTTTAATAAGTTTTTCGACTGTAAAAATTCCTTCAAGTGTTTTCATCCAATGTTACCTAAGGTAGATATGTATTTCTATTAGTTAAATCATTATTTTTTACAAGTATTTTAATCATTTAAATTTCAAAAATGTAATTTTCTCCCTCAAGTAGTCGTTATCTGACAATACTTTGATATTAAAGAAGTGTATATAGGTTAGAATCAGAATATTCTTCATAATTTTATCTATTTTCAATATTTTGCAAAAGTTAATTACATTATTACATTATTTATTGATTCATTCTTATATCTCCTTGCTTGATATAGTTGCCTTATATAATGATATGTTTAGCTACTTTTTGTTAATTACTGTAAAATGAATAACAATTCATTTTACCTAATTTTTCTTTTCTTGTATTTTGTTTTTGAATACTATTTTTAATAGTATTCAAAATATATCATTTTGTATAATACAAATTTATTTAAAATATCAAGTACAATTTTTAAATGATCTTCACGAACATCAATCATTGTGTGATTTAATCCTTGCTAGAAAATTCGACGCTTCTTTTAAAAAAGAAACAGAAATATTAAAAGATTCTTCAGCGTTTTTTTATCATAGGTATGTGAGGTTAAATTTCGTGATTTGTGAAAGATCATCCATGTTTCCACATCTAAGGTAAGTTTATTTTCTGCAAAAATTCTAAATAATTCTCTTCGGGTGACACCATCAACTATATTGGGAGAGTCATTTTCTTCAATCCAACGTTTCATAAATTTCCAGCATTGTTCATATGTAACTTTAAACTTATGAATTACTCCCGATTTTAAAACACTTAAAATATTTACAGTGTCTTCATTTTTTTTATTTTGTTCAAATTGAAAGTAAACGTCAACCGATATAGCTAATGATGAAATTGATTTTTGTAAGCTGGTTAAATCAAGTGACATAATATGTCCCTTTTTAAATATGAAGAGTTTAAATATCAAAACCTAGGCTTGTTAAATTTTGTTTAATTTGATTTTCAAGGATATGGCTTTGCGCAAATTGTTCCTTTAATTCTTTGGTTAAAGAAAGCATTTTGTCCTCAAAACTTTCCCCATCATCTGCAACTTCTTCTGCACCAACGTAACGGCCAGGGGTTAAAACCCAACCATTTTTTTCAATTTCAGCAATGCTTACTGCTTTGCAAAAGCCAGCTTTATCTTCGTATTTACCCACATTTTTTTCCCCACGCCAAGCATGGTAGGTTTTGGCAATAATATTTTTAATTTCATCATCTGTCAATTCACGTTGTACCCTTGTAACCATGGTACCCATTTTACGGCAGTCGATAAAGAGAACTTCTTTTTGTCTATCGCGAAAGCCATTTTTCTTTTTTGAGCGGGCTAAAAACCAAAGTGAAGCGGGAATTTGTGTGGTATAAAATAATTGCCCAGGTAAAGAAACAATGCAATCAACAATATCTCCTTCAATTAATTTTCTTCTAATTTCACCTTCACTTGTTTGATTAGAACTTAAACTGCCGTTTGCAAGAACAATACCAGCGTAACCATGTGGTGCTAAATGATGTATCATGTGTTGCAGCCAAGCATAGTTGGCGTTACCTTCTGGGGGGATACCAAATTTCCAGCGGATATCATCTTTTAAGCGTTCTCCTCCCCAGTCGCTAATATTAAATGGAGGATTGGCTAAAATATAGTCAGCTTTTATGTCCTTGTGTTGATCGTTGTGAAAAGAGTCGGCATTCATCTCGCCTAAGTTACCTTCCAATCCACGGATAGCCAAATTCATTTTCGCTAATTTCCACGTGGTTGGGTTTGATTCCTGGCCAAAAATAGAAAGTTGCCCACGTTTTCCTCCGTGAGCTTCTAAAAACTTTTCTGATTGGACAAACATTCCGCCTGAGCCGCAACAAGGGTCATAAATTCGACCTTTTGTAGGTTCAATCATTTCTACGAGTAACTTTACAATACATGATGGAGTGAAGAATTGTCCCCCAAGTTTTCCTTCTGCTGCAGCAAATTTTCCTAAAAAGTATTCATACACTCGGCCTAGAATATCTTTTTGTTTGCTTTCTTTATCACCTAGTCCTATTTTAGAAATTAAATCGACAAGTTCACCAAGCATTTTTTTGTCGAGATCAGGGCGTGCGTAATCTTTTTGCAGAACGCCTTTTAAGGATTTATTTTCTTTTTCAATGCATTCCATTGCGGTATCAATAATTTTGCCAATTTCTGGTTTGCGGGCATTATTGCGAATATGTTCCCAGCGGGCTGTTTTTGGAACCCAAAAGACATTTTTTTCAGCATAGGCATCACGTTCTTCTTCAAAACCATCATCTTCTGCTATCAGTTCATTGAAACGATCCATAAAGGAATCGGAAACGTATTTTAAAAAGACCAAACCCAATACAACATGTTTATAAACTGCTGCATCCATATGTGTACGTAGTTTATCAGCTGCTTGCCATAATTTTTCTTCAAAACCAAGGGCAGTTGTTTGCTCATTTCCTTTTTTTTCTTTTATTATTTTTTTAGTAGATATCTTTGCCATTCCTTTTTCCTTTCAAGCAAGAAGTATTTAATAAAGCAAAGCTAAACCTCTTTCTCATTGGTTTTTATCTAAGCATCTTCTCTTTTTATTTTAAATTTTCCATTTTTTCCAACTTAAGGAGTAAGAATTTTAGTTATATAAGGGTGTGAAAAGTTGTTTGTTTGAAAATTGATTCATAAATTTGCAAATACAGGTTTATGAAAGGATTTTTTAGATAAAATATTTGAAATTAATTTTATAAAAAAACTGTTCGAAAAATAAAATTTTTTTATTAGTAAGAGGCTTTAAAAGGAAATTAAAAATTTATAAAAGCAAATATAATTGTTATATAACATTTATAGATGGCATAAAATTTAGATTTTTTATATATCATTTATGTTAAAAATATCTCTAGATAACCAAAGAAAAAACTAATGCTCTACAAAAATTAAGTTATAACTTAACACTTTTTACTAGAATTAAATAAAAAATTAAAGAAATTTATTTATTTGACTTGGATATTTAATTTATAAACACTCCACTTTTTTATGCAGTAGTTAAATTTAAGCCAAATAGGGGTTTAATTTAATATGAAAAAATATTCTGTATCTTATAGTGAAACAAGTAATGCTGTTACAACAGAACAAATTTGGAAAATGTGGACAGATATAAATAATTGGCCTAGTTGGGATAAAGGGCTTGAATTTTGTGCAATACCTCAAAACTTTTGCTTTGCGATAGGACAATCTTTTAAATTAAGACCTATTGGGGTTCCTGTAGATTTTTTTACAACGATTGTAGATTTGAAAGAAAAAACTTTTTTTAAAGATAAAACTGAAACTCCATTTGGAACAGTTGAAGTTCTACATAGTGTACATGAAACTGCCGATGGAGTTTGTTTAACGCATCATATTGAAGCTGTTATTTATGAACACCTGGTCGAAAATTTTGAGAAAAGTCATTTAACAAAATGGAAAATTGAAATACCGCAATCGGTTAAAAATCTTATTACAAAGGCAAGTGTTTTTTAATATAATTGGAGAGTACTATGATTGAAAGACATTTCTGTGTTACGACTTATGTAAGAAAAATTGATGCGCCAGAATATTTATTTATTTTTCATAAAAAATTAGCAAAATGGTTGCCTCCTGGAGGACATGTCGATCCAAATGAAGTTCCAGAAGATGCAGCAATAAGAGAATGTTTAGAAGAAACGGGAATAAGAATTAAATTATTTGGGAATATACCTAAAATTGAAGGAGGAATGATAACTCCTTATGGGATGCAAAAGAATATCATAGTTCAAAATAAGCATGAGCATATAGATCTTATATATCTTGCTTATCCTGCTGAGCATAATGCCCCACTCATTTTGAATGATAAGGAAACAACTGGATTAAAATGGTTTAATTTAAAAGAAATTGAATCAGCTTCATTTAATTCTTTTGCAGCTGTTAAATATTGGGCACAATATTTTGCTAAAATAGAGTTGATGCAATAAAAATAATTTGTAAAAAATTTCTTATTTACAGTTAAGATCGATAAAATTACGTAAACTTGTTGCTTCAGTAGACCTATTCGTAATTTTCCGTCCATCTCCACCATTGTCGCTAAATAATATTATTTCTTCATAACTGCCATTAGGATTTGCTTTTCGTGCTAAATAAGTGACTCCAGGCAGATCAACGGGAGCCATTTCTTTAGTATAAGGACCTTTTTGAGAGTCTGCAATTGTTTTAGCAAGATCACCAGTAATTTTAATTTCTTTAGAAATTTCACTTTCAATATTCCCTGCACCATTTGTTAAAACAATTTTACTAGGAAACATTACATTATTATATATTTCACATTTTGTGTAAGTGTTGAATCCTGGAGCAACAAATCCTGAATGTGTGGATTTAATAAGAACAGGTCCAATATAAGGTATAATTGAACTAGCAAAAGACTGGGCTGAAAAAATTGTTGCAGACAATGTAATTAATTTGAGCATAGTGTCTCCTAATTTTAAGATTTATTTTGTGAAAACAATCTAATTTATAATTAAAAAAAATTCAAAATATTCTGAATTTATTTTATTAAAAACTTTTGTTTCTTTTTTTAAATATAGTATTATTTATTGTTTTAATTATGACTAATTACTAAAGTAATATAAAAGTATATTTTTTCTTTATTTAAAATAAGAATAATGAATTAAAGAATGTATTTTTATTTAGACAGTGTAATAATAACTATATTTTAACTTTATATTCTCTAAATGAAATATTTGGATATGCAAATTTTGCATAATTATTTAAAATGTCTTTAAAAAATGTGTTAGAAATAACTAATGATTCGCTAAGAGACAGTGATACGGCAACATCTGAATTTATAATATCTTCTTCGGAGAGAAAAAAAATTGCAGAAATGTTATAATCTTTATTGGGTGGCAAAAAAGTTGAAACCATTCCTTTTTCTAAACCAAGTTCTTTTTCGGGGAGAAAATACTCTGGGTTTATAATACTTTCTTTGGATTTTTTTTTCGAAATACCTAATGAGTCACCTATTTCTATAAGAGATCCTTTAGAAACTTTGAAGTCGCCTAATCCAGAACAAAGAATTAATTTATCTGCTAATTTAATTGTTAGTGTTTTTTGAACGACTGAATTTGTTAAGAATTTTTGTTTGTCATAGGCAGAAAATGATGGCTTATGAGAAATAACATACGGGTGTACTTCATTTAGTCCATATTCTTTCAATTTATTAAGTAACCAAATAATGCTATATGATGAGAGTGTTGACGAGCCCATGCTGTTTTCTCTCTCATGAAGATATGTGTACAAAAATAAGTTGTCAGCATGTTCTTCCCAAAATTTGACAGCATCTTTTAAAGATAATTTTTGATAAGCATTTTTTAAATACTGTTTATTATTTTTCATTATTTATGTCTCAGTAGTTATATTTATCCTAATTCAAATGAGGTAATAGAATAGATATTATGGCAAGGAAGAGCTAATTCTCCATTGCGGTACATTCTCATTGTCTTAAATACGGGTTCTAATTGAAATGTAGAAATAATATCCTTTAAGTTTTGATTTTTAGTTGGCATATTTATTGTAAAATTTTTACCAATAATCTTATTTAAAGATGCTTGCATGAGCTCTTTTGCTATTTCTACACTATCAGCAAAAAGAGGCGCAATTCTATAGCCATTGCTCGTTTCTCTTAAAACAGAATAACCTAATATTTTATTATCTTTGAAATATGCTAAGCCAAATGATTGTGGGTGATTGATCCATTCAGATAAAAAGGAAGTTCTGTGCGCTAAAAAATGTTTATAGTCATACGCACAAATTTTTTTAAAATCGACATTTTTTAAATTTTCTAAATAAGTATTCTTAGTATCTGATTTTTTTGCTGTACCCAAATATCTAATATTAAAACTATCACAGACAAAACCTGATTTTTCATATGTTTTAATTTGTTCTACTACGGCATCTAAAGAAGATATTCTATTCTCTAATCGGGAAGCAACATTTTTTACCAGTTCAAGACCGAATCCTTTATGTCTGTATTCAGGAATTACAATGTAATTACCAAAAAATGCAAAATGTTCTTCATACTGAACGATACTTACAAAACAAATGGGCTTTTCATTTAAAGTTCCAACATAAAAGCTATCTGGACTAGACTTATAGAAAGAATGCAAGTCATATATTCCAGGATCCCAGTTTTCTTTTAAAGCTTGATTGTAAAGTAAATCAATTTCATTATAGACCATAGGTCTTACATTTAAAAGATTAGCCATGCGGTATTCCATTTGTTATAAATAATTGTTAATGTAGTAGTTGATGTATAATTAAATATAGTTACTTTGTCAATATTAAAAAACAAACCTACTGCAAAAAATATGCTATAAGATTTTGACTTTAATTCAAAATATATTCAGTTGTTTTGAAACGTAATAAAGAGCTTTATCTTTACCTCGGTGTTCTTTATTAAAAAGATCTAAAAGAAATTTTCTTGAGTAATAAGTTTTTCCTAATCCATATCCTTCTTTAGGTTTATCCATAATATAATTTCCAATACAAATAGATGAGTTACTTCTTTGCGCCCCTAGAGCTAAAATAAAATTTTCCATTTCAACAGTATCAAATTCATCTGTTGCTGGTAGAGATGAAGACATAGATAATTTTGGAAAAGTAGTAATATTATCTGTTTTATATAAATCATTATTATTTAGAATATTGTTATTTAATGATAAATATATTTTTGTATCTAAATCTTTTAAGGCAAGGCTTTTAGGTATCACAAGATCATCAATGTTTAAATTATTAGCTTTTATTAAACCAACACCGCCGACAATTCCAACATTTTGTGGTTTTGACTTATATAAATAATTTGCAAGTTCCATTGAAAGTTCAATACCCCAGGGTAGTTGAATTAGAGTTATTTTATTATTAAATATTTTTATATTTTGGATACGAATAAATCCATGATGTTTTTCATTGTCAATTTCTAGTAGGCCTTTTAATTTTAACTTATGAATGAGTTCAAAGAGTTCAATTTGAGGAGAATTATAAAGTCTTTTAATTTCTGTATTTATTTTTAATTTTATAACTTCTTTTTTATCAATTATTTTGAATTTTTCAGCTAAATATAAACTATAAAATCGAATAGCCGATTCTATGCGACATATAATAACTTTCTGGTTAATTATTATATCTTGATTAAAACAATTTGTGTCATTTTTATTATCGATTTCAATATGTATCTTTGGATTTAAATTTTCTTTTAGCATAGAAATAACTCTTGCTAGTCCTCTCATGGTATGAATAGCTATGTCCGTACTAGCGGCATGACAAATGAGCTCATTATTAGTACTCTGATAGAATGATGGTTTATAGTGATGTCTATTGACATTATTATGATGATTAAGTCTTAAATTATTAAGGTCATTTTTACTTGAAATATAAAGACGTATTGAATTATTTTTTTTTAAAATTTCAATAGTTGGTGTTAATGAGCCATAATAAGAAAAGGCTTGAGAATCAATTTGTGTTAATTTAGTAAAATCATAAATAATATCAGCAAGATAACTTCCGCTTTTACAAGTTAGATGTTCTTTTCTTTGGAGAATTTTTTGTTTTAGACTTTGAAAAAGATCTTTATCCATAATGAATCCCAATATTAAGGTGAATTTCATAAATGATATAACATTATTCTTAATATATACAATATGTTGTGATTGTTTTACAAATGAGGAGAATTATATCGTTTTAAAGAAAAAAATAAAATTTTATTTAAGTCTAATTTATCATAATTATATCAAATAATTAAAATAATAATAATTTTTATTTAATTAAAAAAGTAACTAAAATATTAAATTTAGTATTAAATTATCATTAAAATATCAGCATATTATTAATATTAATTGACTGATTATCTATGTTTACATAGTTATTAATATAATAATTCATTTTTTATTAAGTAATTGAATTATATCACTAAAAATATTGTGGATAAGTTATGAGTAACAAAATATTTGTTGTAATAATCATGATATTCTATGTACAGCTTGTACAAGCTAAAAACGAAACTATCGATATTTATACTTCTGTTGGTTATAAAAGCCTCACATCTGATAATAAAGATCCTAATTTAACTGGCGGATCATTAGGCTTAAATTTTCTTTACAGTATCCCGAAATATAAAAAGATTATTCCTATGATAGGCGCAAGTTTAGAAAGAACTACTGTTAAAGGAGTTCAATCATATACTTTAGCAAATAAGCAGTTAAGTTGTTCTGTAAATTCAACGACTCAAACAGTTTATCATTCATTTGACTATATGACAATAAGTATTAATGGCGGAATTAAAATACGACCTACAGAAAATTGGAATTTCATGGGAATAGGAAATATGGGCTATAGTTTTTATAATAATTATAATGAAGAAATCTATGGTGGTCAAAATAACTATATAAATATATCTGATCACTTTCTTTTTGGTACGACTCTTTTAGCAACTTATAGACTTGGAAATGTATTTAGTTTAGGGTCAAATGTAATTTTTAACTTACATCATTTAAATAAAAAATCTCTACAATATTCTGAAAATGTTAACTATACTGAAAAATCAGTAAATATCGTTCTTATGTGGTCTTTGTAAATTATTTATTTGCTGTATTTTTAAGAATTACTACATCATCTCTTCTATTTTTTGCCCATGAATCTTCATTATCTCCATTAACTGCTGGCTTTTCTTTCCCAAAACTAACAGTATTTATTCTATTTTTCACCCCTTGTGTTACTAAATATTTTTTTAATGCTTGTGCTCTTTTCATACCAAGCGCCATATTGTATTCAGATGATCCTCTACTATCTGTATTACCTTGAATTTCAATACTAATGTCTTTATTATTCTTTAAAAAGGTTTCAATTTCTTTCGCATTGGAAATTTGATCGTTTTTAATAGAAAATTTGTTGTAGTCAAAATATATAGTCTTTAAAGATTTTATTTCTTCTACTTTATTTTCTGTTTTTTGTGATTGTGCTTCAGGTTTGGACTCTGAATTTTTATTACTAGATGCACAGCTATTTATAAATAAACTAAACAAAGATGAGTAAAATAGAATAGTAATATTTTTTGAAAATTTAAGCATAAAAACCTCTGAACAAAATTTATATATAATAACAGTAGCTATTCGGTATTTTTTTTTAAAGCTTAAGTTAAATGTAAAAAATATTTTATAATGATATTAGAGCCTTAAATAAGTTATTTTTTTCTTCTTAATTAAAAGAACAATTAACTTTTTTGCAGTAACATAAATACTATTTTTTGTTTTTCTGTCAATAAATTTAATAGCTTAATTTGGCACTGATTTTGCTAATACTGTTTTATTGTGTTCTAAGGAGGTTATTATATGAATACTAATTTTATTTGGATTGGGGCAAGAAAAACCACGCACTGGAGTTCTCCTGAGCAAGATTTATTTGGGATAATAAAATTGATAGAAAATAAAGAAAAAAATGAAGAAAATTATGAAATAAATTTATTTTGTTTGGATGAGTATGTTTATGAATTTTACTATTTTTTTTATTTTAATAAAAAAAATACATTTATATACCATGATGGTTTTTCGCGGCTAAAAATTAATGTTTCAATCTTAATTATTGGAGTGAACGTATTTATAAATGAAATTATAAAATTTCATCCAGAATATACTAAAATAAGATTAATATTTAATTTTTTAAGAGAAAAATCTTTTCTGAGTGAATTTCATTTTATTACATATAGAGTTATTTTGAAAGATTTTCTTTCATTAATAGCAAGCTATTTTATAGGTGGTTATACAATCGATACAAATGTTTACCCTGAAAATAATAACAATATTTCTCTAAAAAGTCATAAAAAATTAAAGTTTATTAAATTAAAAAACGGTGCAAATAGTGCTTTTTATTATGTGCGGACATCATACACTCAATCAACCAATGTTTCAATAGCTACGATGGTTTTAGCAAATGCAAGAAAGGGGCGCATGTTGTATGCTAGTGAGGTAGATCCTAGTATTATGAAAGATTATGTATCCTTTGCCGATTTATTTGACTGCTGGTTATTATTTAGTCCCAAACATGATGAATTAACGAAATTTGCATTAGAATATTATTTAAATGAATTTTCTGTAACAGTCACAGAAAATAATTTATATGGAAACTTGATAATTTCTTCGCTTGCAAATGCAATATATCAATTAGGGGAAGAGGAAATGCTTGATGATAATAATTACTTTATTTCAACACAGGAAGCCAATTCTGCTTTGGCTTTTGTTCCTGAATTAAATTTAGTAAAAAAATATCAAAATACCCATAAAATTAAATAAAACTTTTTTATTAAAAATGTTCAAAGGAAAAAGATGCTGTTTAGTCCGAGTCTCAGTAGGAGATAGAAATTAAAATATTAAAGTTGAATTATAATTAGAAAAATCTATCATAAATTTAATTATTCATCAGATTCAAATGAGAATGTATCTCATTGTAAATAAAAATATATAAATTAATGTTTATTAAACAAATAAATAACTTGTAAGATTGAGTTTAAAATTTTTGTAATTTTAATTTTATAAACAAAAAAATATAAAAAAAGTCATTTATAATAATTAATTATATTAAATTAGCTTGAGTCATTAAATAAAACAGAAATAAGATTTGACATTTAATTACATATTCGTAATGGAAAAATCTTGGAATTTAAAATTCTGTGCGGTTTAAATAATAATATAGGATAAAACATGAGTATAAACATGATGATAAAAGCAGGTCTTCTTTTGTTGCCAATTTTTTTGGCGAGTTGTAAAGGATCACGCAAGGACTTAGAGACAGAGAAAACTGAAAAATCAATTTATAAAAGCATGGCATTAAACTTGCAGCATACAATAGAAAATGTGAATGATTTTACTTATGAAGTATATTTAAATGTTTCTTGTTATGACAGTGCTACAGATAAATATATAGCACTATTAGAGCAAATTATTAAAAGTAGTGACAATGATAAGAGAATACATTATATTTCTACAGATAATTTTAATTGCAATATAATGATTAATAAAGTTAAGATTAATGATAGTGTCTATATTGGGAAGAAAGATGAATACTTAAATATTTCAACAAAAAATACAGAAAAAAATATTGGTTTTAAGAAATATTATAGTGGTAATGAATTTTTATATATCCATGGAAACAAAGAAAATGGTAATTTGAATTTATTTTTAACTGACTTACAGTTTGAAAATTTTAAGTATACAGATGCTGGAGAATTAGAAATTGATCAGGAGACAAAAAAACCTATTATAATTGATAGTGTATTTAAAACTAATAAAAAATATAAATTTGACAAAGACTATACTTTTGAATTCCAATATCGAAAATCACCTGATCGTTTGCCATTTAAAATAGAAACTATTCATCAAGAAATTATAGATGTAAATAATAATAAACTATCTGAATCAATAGTAGCTAAATTATCTCTAGAAAAATTTGAAGAGAATAAGCTAAAATCTAGCTTTAAAAATTGTTATATAGTTACAGAAGAAATTTTCTCTGGCTTAAATTTGACACCTGAAATTGTAGAAAATTCTTATAAAGCTGCAAAAAATGATCAAACAAATAAAGTGATAGCATGTTCAGATTTTAAATTTAATTCTGATGATAATTGGAAAAATAGAGAGAATAAAATTCATTTTATAATATATACCTCAGAAATAAGTAACATGAATGGATATAGAATATTTGCTATAAATAAAATTAAAAATTAATAATTTACTTTAGGATTATATGAAAACATTAATTTTAGTCATTACTTTTTTAAGCATATTTTTTGGTTGTGGGAAAAAAAGCAATGAGTTAAGCAATGATAATAAAAAGAAAGACTATTTAAACCTACACTTTAAATTAGATAATATTCAAAAAATTGAGCCAATGATATTATATGATATTCAGTGTTCTGAAAATGTGTTTGAAAACTTATCACCAAGAGACAATAAAATATATATTACTGATGACTGTAAAATTAAATTTAAAAATATTAAAATAAATGTTGATGAATTTGTTTTTAAGGAAAACATTTTTATTGCTTTAAAAGATATAATTTCAGCAGTTAGTCTTAATGTTTTAAAAGTAGACGAGAAAAACAGTTATGATAATTATACTGTATTAATTAGTAAAAACCATCAAAATGTTACAATGAATTTATATCAAAATATTAAAATTGAAAAAACATCGAATTTCAGACTGTCAGTATTATCTTCTCCACATTCTGATGTTTTACATTTTCTTTTTTCAGTCAGTGATGAAATGTTATGGATCAATGGTTTGACTGAAAAAATAAATGATCAAGAATATAAAATATCAGATAGCTTTAATGAAAAAGCGACGAGTGATAATAATTCTGACTTTATTTATCTATTAAAAGGTCATTTAGAAAAAAATGTTCCTTACTCAGAACTTATGAATAAATTGATAGTTTGTAGTCTTCCAACTGATAGTTCTGGTAAGGGAAAATATGTTAAGTCAAATGGCTGTAATGTATTTCTGTATGACAATAGTAAAAATATTGGATCAAAAGAAAGAATTATACAAATTAATATTAAAACAGATAAATTAAACCCTGATAACAGATATTTATTTACGATAAAAAGTGAGAAATATCTTTATTCATTCAATGACAGTAGTGACCAAATTATTAATAATGAAAGTTGTCCTAAAAATTCTCTCATCAGAATTGATTCAAATTTGAAAAACATTTTATGTTATAATTTACAGGACTCATTTCAATTAAATAGTTCTCAGTTAAATTTGAAAAATTTAAATTTAATAATAAACAAAGATGGTGTTCTTTTTCTAAAATATGAAAATAAATGTTTGAAAATAGTTAAAAATAATTTGTTTGAGGAAATAAATTGCAAAGAATTTAAGTCAGATTTTATTTTACATAAGGCAAAAAATACGACATCAGAAATTCTTTATCCATTAAGTAAATCAACGTTAGCTAAGAAAAAAGAATGCTCTAATACAAATAGAATTTGCCATGAAATCATGATAGATAATGTATCTGTTGAAGAGTTTTTAGAAAATAATAATATAAAAATAACTCATTACTTTAAGCCTTATCAAGTTTGGAATGAAATTAAAGTAAATTTTGCTCCTTTAAATTAAAACTGACTGAATTCAATTGCATTTGTATGTATACTGATATTTTATTAAAGGAATAGTTTTTGCGCTTGTTGTACCATTATTAGGATTATTATTAATTGTTGTTTTTGTACCTTCATTTATTTGATTCATTTTTATCAATTGAGCTTTTTTACTGCAATAGTTATCAGCTTCTATTTGGAAATCGTCTTTTGAATCCCATTCATCTCCTTGAAATGTGACGGTATTGGCTTCCTTATCAAATCTGACCATTTGAATCGTTGTAAAGTGGGCACAACCAGTAAAGATAAACATAAAAATCAGAGGCCATAAAAATTTCATCAGATATTTTCCTTATTTAGATAGCAAAAGCGTAGCATTTTTCATGTTTTGGGTTAATAGAACATTAAAACTAGAATTCTAAAGCTCTTATTAATAAAAAGCTTATTTTAAAACATTGATTCATTTTTGCAACATCTTATAAGATTAATAAAGTTAATGTGTTATGTTAAAGTAGTGCAGAAGTTGAAGTTAAAAATGAAATTAATTAAATAGTAATGTTTATAAAATTATTTTTTTTATTTTGATAAAACTGAAAAAATATATCGTTTGTTAGTGCTTGCAGCAGTTTTTCTTTAAGTTGCTCACTAAATAAATTATTTTTTGTTTTATTTAAATAACCTAATTTGAAATTTTTGATTTTTAAAGTTTTATCATCGGTTTCTAACATAAAAACATAAGAAAAATAAATAGGTTCTTTTAATTTTATCAATTCATTTGTTTCTCCGCCAACATTATTATATTGATCTATGTAAAAAAGAACCATAAAGTCATAACAATTTTGTGAAATTTTTTGAATATATATGTATTTTTTATTGAGACTTAAGAGTATTGAATGCTGTATATTAAAATATGCTGTTAGTATATGTCGAATTCCAAATAAATGTGTTTGGTTACAAACACCTAAGCAAAACTCCATTAGTTTATGATCAGAGCTTTGAGTAGCAGCCAAAAAATGTTTTTCAAGTTGTTCTTTGGAAGGAATATTTTTTGTTGGTAATGGAAGCGTTTTGCCAATATGCTCTATTGTGAAGTTAGGGTGAAACTTACCATCGAATCTGCCTGAAATATATCTTTCATTGTATATTATGGCTTGTCTATTCCAATCTATTAAAGTTGTTTTATAATCATCGTCAAAACTTACAAAAATATGTTGAAAGAGGAGATTATGTTTTGTTGTTAATTCAAAAGGATAAAAATGTTTGTAGTAAGGAATGCGATGATCTACTTTACAAATATGGCTATAAATAGCAATAAATATGACGCATATTTTTTTTTGGGCAAGCTTCTCTTTTTCAAGGTTTTTATTATTAAAAAAGTAATGCACATAATCGGCTATTTTATCAGTGCCTAATCCAATTTGTAAAGTATTTAACTCTTGTTTAGAAAATTTATCAAATCGTGTTAAGTAATTAATGAGAAATATAAGAAAAAATGATTTTTTTTGAATAATGAAATTTCCATATTTTAGTTTGAAAATAAATTCAGAAAATTTTATAAAAAACTGACTAATAGTTTTTGTGACATTTTCTTCATTTGATAATTGACTAAGAATGTCATCACAGTATTTGTTTTCTTCTCTTAATTCAGTACTTAAAAAGTAATACTTATTTGCTTGGATGTACTCTTTGTATGAATATGCTGACTGTTTTAATATTGTAAATAAAGTAGCAGAAATAATTTCTTCATTTGTTTCTTTATGTTTAATTTTTTCTGGAATATAAATTCTGAATGAGCAATAGTTTTTTCCATATATTTTGCTTAAATTAGTAAAAAATTGTTTAAATTTATAAATGTCTTCATGACTAAATTCAAGTACACCTTGATTAGGATGATAAAAGTAAAATTTTACTTTTTTAAATTTAAAATAAACAAACATGCCATATGTTAATTTAGCATTAGATATTTCTTGGATTAAGTAAAAATAGCCACCTTTTTTAACATTTTGAAAATTTTTCAAATCTTTTTCAAATGAGGTGAAAAATAAAAATTCATTCTGAAAATGACAATTATTGCTTTCTATAACAACATAAGGATCTTTTAAAGCGCCATAAATGGCATGCGTAAATCTTAATAAAAAAGCAGAAATTCGGTCAGCACCCTCTAATTCAGATTCTTCATCAGGATCAAAAAAAGTGTCTAAAAGAGCATAGCCATTTTTACTTGCTAGAATAGTATCTAAATTTGTTAAATCGGTGGTTTGTCCTAATGTGTCATAATTTGAAAGCAATGATTTTAGATCGGGAGTGTACTTGCCTAATGTTTCTTCATTGAACTTTTGGAAACGCCTTTGTTCATAAGTTAGATTTTGATTCAATTCTTCAGAGATTGCTAAATTATTCCTTCTATATTCTTCCATTTTTTCAGACATTGCCAATAATTTTTTTTGCATGTCTTTAGCTGGGTTCATTAAGCTGGTAGAAATATAATTATTTTTGACAATGGTGTTGTTAATTTCTTGCACATTTATGAGATATTTTTGAAATTCTTGACAATTTTCTTCAAAATAACTTTTAAAAATAGAAATATCACCTGTATGGTAATAATCTTCTTTGATAAATTTAAAAAACAAAATGACGAAAGAAAAAGATGGTGATTGCCACCATTCTTCAAATTTTTCTTGATCAGTTTGATTATTGCTTTGAAAATGTTTTTTTATGTGCTCATTTTTATTTATTTCTTGGAATTTTAAATATTTAACCATAGTAAATCAATTATCTCCAATTAATAAAAGTTATTAAAAACTTACTAGTATTTATAAGTAAGTTTTAGTTAAAATATAAAAATATTAAATACAATTCAAGCTTATGTGCTAATTAAAAATGTTTAATAAATAAATTAAATAATATATGGTGTTATGATGTTTGCTAGAAGTGAAATTAAACTTTATGAACAGGCCATAAAGATTTTTAAATAAAAAAACAAATATGTACATATACGAATACAACAAATCATTTTTAATTTTGGCTCATTTAGTTTATTGCAACTGATAGAAAACATTTGTGCAATAAAAATTCATTTTAATTTCAGTTAATTGTAATATAAATGGTTTGTGATTTATATTTTTTTAAAATTAAAAAAATATAAAAAATATTGCAATTATACATATAGAATCATACAATTGAATTGTAAAAAATAGCCTATTGTTATTTTTTACTTTGCCACGAATGAGATGGCAAAATGTTTTAATATCCTATATTAAATTCAAAGCTGTAAAAATAATTTTGCAACTATAATATAATTAGCAAAAACTTGCTTATTTCATTGGCTTGGAGTTTGTAATGACCTATCTTTCAAAAAAATTATATTATGAGTTTCCTTTTCATTATAATGCAAAAAGTGTCTTTGAAAAGCGAGCTGATTATTATGTCGCCCTTGAACGCGCAATAGCTTACCCAGAAGGAGGAGGGCAGTTAGGTGATAAGGGCGTGATTATTTTTCAAGAGCATTCTTTTCCTTTTTTGGAGACTAAAAAAGTCGCAGGTAGAGGGAGAACCGTTATACGCAGTGATTTTCCTGTCATTAATGTCGAAGGGGAAGTGCAAATTAAACTTGCACCAGAACATTATGACATTTTGTCTGAAACAGGTGACGTTACTGTAATAGTCGATAATGCTGCGGTTGAAATTAAAAGAAAAGGAAAATCTAAAGGTTTAGAAAGAATATATTATGAATTGCAAAATTTAAATGTCTCTCCCTTCCAAGCAAAATTTAAGGAAGAAGTTCTGTGATAAAATAATTAATTATAATCACAGTAAATCAGACAAAATGTTTCACCTAAAGTATCTTATTTAGTATTGTTGCATCGATATAAAGGTCATTATTTCTTAAGCTTTTTTTATTTTTTGCAATATTGCCAAACTTTTTCATCTAATTCTTTAAATTGATTCAGAAAGACATCGTGTTTAGAAAACCATGAGTTAAAAGTAACTGTATAAGAAGCTCCAATGCTGCTAAAATATCGCACTAATGAATAATAACCAAATGTCCGACCATCATGGGCATAAATAACTTCATTCAAATTAGAATTGTAAATTGCACCTAAACCGAGTCCATAAGCCTTAGGCTTGTTTGTGTTCACCCCATTGGTAAGTTCTTCAGCAGTTTGTTCATCAAATACAGTGGTTAATTTTTTTCGTTCTTGTGCGGTCAATAATTTTCCAGCGAGCAATTCTGGATATAAATATTGAGTTCTTCTGTGGTGGAAACCATTGTTCCTCCCCCAGCTCCAGAGGATAGGGAAATGTTGTAACCATCTACAGTAACGTCATTTTCTAGAATGCCATCAATTTTTTTAAAAACACCATGAGCAAAATCTTTATATAATTCCAATGGCAGTTCGGTTTTTACCAAATGCTCTATATAAAAAGTTCTTGCTAATTTTAAAGGTTTTATAATGCGCGTGGTTATCTCATGTTTTACACTGCTTTTTGTAATTTGTTCTAAAATTTTTGCTAATAAAACATAATTTGTATTAGAATATGTTTTAAGGTAATATGCTGCCAGTTTAAGTATTCATGTGGAAGATATTTTTTCATACTTTTGTTCTTTACTAAGAGTGTTGTTTTCATTTTTCTTACTGTTATTTTTACAACCTAAAATTATACAAGAAAGAATGGTAGAAGTTAGAATTAATTTTTTACTTATCATATAGACCTCCAAAGAGAGTGGAAAATTATAAACTCTTATTTTGTGAATTTATAAAATGAATTGGTAGGTAATAAATATGTTGTAACAAGTCAAGATTACTTAATAATCTATTTTTCAAGAATTAATAAGATAATATATAAAATTTTAGTTAAAATATTTCTAGTAAATAAGTAGAAAATTGCATTATAAAGTAGTTAATAATAATGTTTATTAACTTATTTTAGCTCTACTTTTAAATTAGGAATAAAACTATATTATCTTATTAAAGCAAAAATATTTAAATTTGATAGATTTTTTTGTTAATTCAGAGTATTTAATTTTTACTTTGTTGAAATTAAATACTTTAAACTTAAAGTCAAGGTCTATATGAGAAAATTATTTGTAATTATAGTAGCAATTATTTTTCAATCTAAAGTTTATTCTCATGCAATAGTCTGGATAAAAAATTATAGCACAAACTACCTTAATTTATTTTATTATACAATAGATTCTGAAGGTGGTTTAGAAGAAAAAAGTCTCACTCTAGAAACGCTTGAAGAATTTAAAGCAGGGGCAAGTAGATATGTTTTAAATAATAATTACTTTGTAGAAATACAAAGCGATAAAACTGAATGCAGTTGGCTACAGACATTGGCTTTTGTCCATGCAAATGGTTGGGGGCTGAAGTTAATGATCAATGGAATTGATTTTGGAACAATTTGCGCGAATAAAAATTCAGTATTTGATATTCATAATCATGCGGAATTAATTTACTCAGTTGATCAGTTTAATAATGATATCATCATTTTTAAAAATGCAGGGTGGTGGCAACAAAAAAAAGTTTTTCCAATTGTTAAGACATTATTTCTAAATAGCTATAAACGTCAATTTACCCGTACTCAAATAAAAAATTATATTCTTTCAGGAAGTTTAACTGAATAGCATGACTTTTTTTACTATAAATTGTGTATTATGCTATTTTAACTAAGAGAATATTATTAAAATTTAAAATATGTAGTCTTAATAGTAAGTTTAAAAATAAATGTCAATAAGCATTTAAATTCTTAATATTTTTATGCCATATATTTGTGTTTTAGTTTCCCCTCAAAGAACTTTTAAAAATTCTTAGAATATTTTAAATTAAGATATAAAACTATATTTAAAAATAAAATTTGCAAATTTAAAATTATTATAAAATAATATTATTTTGATAAATTACAATTATTTTTATTTAACAAAATTAGAAATTTTAAAATTATAATTCTTATTAACAATAATAAAAGAAACAAAAATTATTTTAATTATGGAGTTAAATTTAGTAAATATAAATTTGGTTTTTAAAATGTTAAGACAAGGAATTTAATCAATGCTAAAAACAAATTTATTTATATTAAGTCTGGTTACTAGTTTTAAAATTTTTGCTAATGATGAAGTTTGTTGTGAAATTGTTTCGCAAGCACCTTCATACTCCTACCAAAACAAAAAAGAAAAACCAATTTACAAACCTTTGAATCCAGCTAATGCTGCTAAGCTGCGAGCGCCAGGAACAAAAGTATATGCAGCTGCAGAAAATGCATATTTAATTGAAAATCATTTTCGCGATAAAAATCATCCTGGTTATAAATATGCTATTACACAACGCTTTAAAGCTGATAACATTTATAAAGAAGTTGATAAAGCATATCAAGTGTATTTAATAGCTGATGATCTCTACCGCAAAACAGTTCCGAAAGAGTATCACATGGCAGCTCATCGTGCATTTTTAATTTCAGATGAATCACATGAACGTTTTTTGCAAAAAAATAATCCCGTATATGCTAAGTTGCGGCGTGCTGCGCTGAAATTGCGGGCTGAATATTATCAGATTGAATCGATGGCGGTAGCGGCCGATGATTATGCTGATGATGCTTTCAATAGTATTGAAGAATAAGGTGTGTTAAAACTTATAGGATTTCTTTATGAATAAAATATGAGGAACCTATGATCGCATCGCCATCTGATCTTTGTTATTTTGTTGAAGTTGCTAACACGTTAAATATATCGCGCGCTGCAGAACGCGCAGGAATTTCTCAACCCTCATTGACTCTGGCAATGCAAAGATTAGAAGAAGCCATTGGTACCCCGCTTTTGTGTCGCAGTAAATCAGGCGTTACTTTAACCCAGGCAGGAAAACAATTACTTGAACATACAAAGCAATTGCTGCATCTATGGGCACAAGTAAAAGGACAAGCTTTAGCTTCAACAAATGAAATACAAGGTTCTTATACTATTGGATGTCATCCTTCAGTCGCTTTATACTCTTTGGGAACATTTTTACCCAATTTGTTAGAACAATATGAAGATTTGAACATTAAACTTGTGCATGATCTTTCAAGAAAAATTGTTGAAGGAGTTATTAGTTTTTCAATTGATTTAGGAATTGCTGTGAATCCAATTCATCATCCTGATCTTGTTATTCGCAAAATTTGTACAGATGAAGTCACTTTTTGGAGCGCAAATCAATCGCAAGATTTGCAAAGAATAAAGTCTCAAGTAGCGACTCTTATTTGTGATCCCGAATTGTTGCAAGTGCAAGTACTTTTAAAAAAACTTTATAAAGAAGGATATAAAATTAAGAGAATAGTGCCATCAAGTAATTTAGAAGTGATTACAATGCTTGTTGCAAATGGTTGTGGTATAGGAATTTTGCCAACCAGAGTAGCAAAAACTGTGCGAAATCAAAAATTACAAAAAATTGAGAATTTTCCTTTTGTGCATGATGAGATTTGTTTGCTATACCGCTTGGAAAATAAAAATGTAAAAACAATTCAAGTCATTGCTAAAGCTGTTATGTCTTCTATGGTGTTTCTTCCTGAGAAAAATTTTGGGCAAGAGAATTTACAAAGTTTTTCCACATAAAATGAAATTGTTTATGACGAACTTCTTCTTTACTCTTTTGTAAATATTCATCTGAAATAAGTTCGGCTTGTTTTAATCCTAGTTGTAATGCTTGCAAATGTACCAAAGCCGCTTGCTCACAAACTATAAAGTCCCATAAGGCTGCTGGTAGAGATTTAGATGTTGTAAACAGACCATGGTTTTTTGCAATGACGATGGAGTAGTTTTCCAGTGCTTCTGCTATGGCATAACCTTCTTGAGTGGATCTTACTGGTCCCGTAAATCCAGAATAAACTCCTTGGTCATTATGAATTGAAGCACCCAATTGAGTATAGGGTTCAATTTTAATTCCTAATAGACTTTGCATAACAGTATTAATTGAATGGCTATGAACAATCGCAGAGACATCTGGTCTTAATTGATAAATGGCGCGGTGAATAATTTCACCAGGATGTGCGGGTTTGTCACCTTCAAGAATATTCCCATTAAGATCAATTCTTAAAATATCGTTACTTTTTATTTGATTAAAAGTAACGCCGCAAGGATTTATCAAGAATTCAGCTGTTCCAGGTATCCTAACACTTATATTGCCAAACGGGCCCGAATCTAGTTTCTGCGCTACAAGAATGTGGCTTGCTAACACAAGATCATGTTTTAGTTGTGTATTAATATTGTTAACCAATGGCTCTGTTTTCATGTGTGCTCCTTGAGTATAGTGCTGTATTAAAGATTTCTAACCAAAAACCATCCCATGCTGTTTTACTTTCCAAATATCCATCAAACAAATCTTTAGTATTATCAGGGTACTCTATTATAATTTCACTAATAGCTTTTTTTATAATTTTTTGATGATGTAAATCGATTTCACCTATATGAATATCCCAAAATTGCCAGTCTATTTTGTCTTTTATTTTTTTTATAGCAGGGTTTTCAGAAAAATAATCATACATAGTTGATAAATATATTTGACACAAACATTCGCCTCCCATTCCGCGTAACCCAATTCCATAAATCCAAGACTTATGGAGTAATGATTTTTGAATAGATGTTAAATATGGTAAATATTCTTGTGACGCATAGTTAATATCAGTAATATTAATTTCTATACTCTCTAAAAAGCGATCATATAATAAAGGATGAGCAGCATTAGAATTTCCATTTCCTAATTCATCCTTCAGTATTTCTGCTAGAATTGATTTTAAATTTCCAAAAGGCATTTTGCTTATTAAAATTGCCAAATCTTGAATGTAAAAATGTGTAAAATAACGATAGTGAACAAATATCTTCTTTAGAATATCGAGAGGGGCTATTTCTAAATACTGTAAATTTTTATCTATCCTATACTTTTCTGTCATTTTTGTTTGGTCAACTAAGTTCCAAAAAGTTTCGAGTGAGTTATTATAATAATTCATTTTAAGCTCCAAAAAATGTGAAAAATAATTTTTTATATGAAGTTATTATAGGTTGTTTATAAAAATATATAAATATAAAAAAATTATAGCTATCATAGACAAATTTTATACTAGTAAGAACAGATGAGATATAAGAGTAATATTATTACATGTGTTGTTATTTTTACTTGCGATTAGTGGATATTAGAATAATAGCTGCAAATATTAACAAAAAACCAATAACTGAAAAAAAGGAATAGTATTTCCAAAGAAAGTCATAATAAAAGGAAAAATCTAAATATAGGGAATCATAAGAACAGAATATATTTATATATTACTAGTATTAAAAAGCAAATGTTGATAAAAAAAATATAAAATATTATTTTTAATTAAAAAATATATAAAATATTGTAAATATTTTTATTATAAATAAATATAATTCAACTATAATACATGTTTATTTATTAAAAGTAATTTTAAATGCCTAGTTAAAAAACTCAAATAAGTACAAATTTTTCTATAAAATAAATTGTATTTTTATAAAAAATAAGTAATTTGTTAAATTCATTTTGAACATGTTCGATGA
>CAYSZE010000322.1:0-3061 GCA_964435255.1 uncultured Oligoflexia bacterium | reverse complement strand
CGCTAAGAAGATTTGCGGCTGACAGTTTTTTGCGGCACATATTACCATTCATTTGTATGGCTTATATGACGAGCTCTGTTGTTAACATTAAAAATGGCCTGTTTTGATACACCATCTGGAGAAATATTCATGGCGATTCCTTCTTATAGACCTCATCATCCAAAAGTGAACTTTAGTGAATTGAATTTTCCAAATGTGGACTTTAATTCACCATTGCAAAATATCATTCTTGATGTTCGCCCGTTCATAGAACAGGGTAGGGAATATTCTTATATCGCCGCGAGTATATTATCGGAACAATTGCGTCTAGAAGTGCTACAAACAATGGGCTTGGAAGCTGTTCAATCGCATTTACCAGAACAAGAAAAGTATTATCCTACTTTAGAACAATATGTAAAATTTGGCACAGAATTTGGTCAACTTTCAAATCGCTTACGCGAATTAGATCTTGAGTATTTAAATTCTTGTATCAAACATGAAAGAAATTGTTTGTTTGACTATCTTGGTGCTCATACTTTATATGATCGTTATTTGTTACATAAAAAAGGATTACGTTACGAAACTCTTCAACATTTTTGGATGCGTGTTGCAATGGGGGTTGCTTTAGCTGAAGGAAATGCCAAAGAAGCAACGAAACAGGCAGCGGAATTTTATGATGTCATTTCCCAAATGCTTTATGTTCCAAGCACTCCGACTCTTTTTAATTCAGGAACAAATCATTCGCAAATGTCCTCTTGTTTTTTAACAACTACTCAAGACGATTTATTAGATATTTATCGCCAATATTCAGATAACGCAATGTTATCAAAATATGCAGGTGGCCTTGTAAATGATTGGAGTAATATCTGCGCAAGTGGTAGTTGGATTAAAGGTACAAATGGCCGTTCGCAAGGTGTTATTCCATTTATAAAAGTACAAGAATCCTCTACAATTGCTGTTAACCAAGGTGGAAAAAGAAAAGGTGCTGTTTGTGCTTATTTAGAAACATGGCACTTAGATATAGAAGACTTTCTAGAACTACGAAAAAATACGGGTGATGAACGTCGCCGTACTCATGACATGAATACTGCTAACTGGATTCCTGATTTATTTTTAGAAAGAGTTGAAGCAAATAAAGATTGGACTTTATTTTGCCCATCAGAAACACCTGAATTACATCATCTTTATGGGCATCAATTTAAAAAAGTCTATGAAGAATATGAATTAAAAGCTGATAATGGCGAAATACAAAATTTTCGGAAAGTTTCAGCCTTACAATTGTGGCGTAAAATTTTAACGATGATTTATGAAACAGGCCATCCTTGGGTAACATTTAAAGATCCATGTAATTTAAGAAGTTCACAACGGCATATTGGCGTTGTTCATAGCAATAATTTATGTACAGAAATTACGTTAAATACAGGGCATGATGAAACGGCTGTTTGTAATTTAGGTTCTATTAATTTAAAAGCGGTATTTTTATCAGAAAACCCCGGAAAAACATTAGAATATGCTGTGCGTGTCGGTATGCGCATGTTAGACAATGTCATTACTGAAAATTTTTATCCTATCAAATCAGCTGAAAGAGCGAACCACAGACACAGACCTGTGGGCTTAGGATTTATGGGATTTCAAGATGTCTTGTATATGAAAAATATTCCTTATTCTAAACCAGAAGCTATGTGGCTTGCTGAAAAAATAACGGAACAGATAAGTTATTATGCAATAAAGGCTTCGGCATTGCTTGCTAGTGAAAGAGGCTCCTATTCAAGTTTTCAAGGATCAACCTGGTCAAAAGGAATTATCCCAAAGGATACCATAACCGAATTAGGTGAGCATGTTACGGTTCCTAAAGCTCCATTAGATTATCAAAATGAAAGCGGTGAATTATTATCATGTGATCATTTACTAACAAATGATGGTTTTAATACAGCACTAAACTGGGATGATCTTCGTTTACTTGTCAAAACAGGAATGCGAAATAGTTTATGTTTAGCCGTAGCACCAACCGCAACAATTTCTAATATTTCAAATTGTACTCAGTCCATCGAACCAACATATAAAAATTTATATGTGAAAAGCAATATGGGTGGAGAATATACTATAATAAATGAATATTTGATTGATGATTTAAAGAAACTTGATTTGTGGAATGCTGAATTAGCACGAGAATTGAAATTGAATGATGGCTCACTCGCAACGTTAGATGTGCCAGAAAATATTAAAGAATTGTATAAAACGGCTTTTGATATTGAACCTGAACAACTTATCCGCTGTGCAGCATTAAGACAAATATATATAGATCAGGCGCAAAGCTTAAATTTATATATGTCTGCACCGAGCGGCAGAAAAATAGATGAAATGTATCGTTATGCCTGGCACTGTGGTCTAAAAACAACATATTATTTGCGGACAAAAGCTGCTACTAGTGTTGAAAAATCAAGTGTAACTACTAGAAAAAAAGAAATAAAAGTAGCAGAAGTAAAAGCTTGTTCAATCGAAAATCCAGAATGTGAATCATGTCAGTAAAGTAAAAGAACTTGCTAGGAGAAAAGATAAAATGTTGATTAATGAAATTAGACCACAATTGATGCCTTTTAACTATCCATGGGCATGGGAAGAATTTAAGAACCTTTGTAAAAATCATTGGTTGCCACAAGAAATATCAATGGCTTCTGATATTGCGCAATGGAAAAGCCCTGGGTATTTGACGACTGATGAAAGACATCTCATAAAAAAAATACTTAGTTTTTTTGCAAATACGGATGTTCTTGTTGGTGATAATATTATCATGGCAATTTATAAACACATCACTAATCCTGAATGCCGCCAATATCTAACAGCACAAGCTTTTCAAGAAAGTATTCATTCCTGGAGTTATTCACATATTGTTGAATCCTTATCTATGGATCAGCAAGAAGTTTTTGGTGAATTTAAAAAAGTAGGAACCATAAAAGATAAGCATGATTTTCAAGCTCAGTTTTTTGAAGGTATTTTAAATGAAGGTTTTAATACCAAAACCAAAGAAGGCAGAGCATTATTTCTAAAAAATTTGTGTGCTTATTATGTTGGTATGGAAGGT
>CAYSZE010000321.1:0-6352 GCA_964435255.1 uncultured Oligoflexia bacterium | reverse complement strand
AGAAATCACGATTTGTCATAAACACACTTTGTTTTCTCATTCGTGATTTCTTATTATTGCTGGACATTTTACTCGCTCCCGAAGGAGGAGAAATGACAAATACTGGCATATGTAATTTAGGTTTTCCACGTATTGGTGAACATAGGGAATTAAAAAAAGCTCTAGAAGATTATTGGCAAAAAAAAATCACAGAAACAGAATTAAATATCACAGCTTATAAATTAAAAATGCAAAATTGGTTTTTACAAAAAGAACAGGGTCTAGACTTCATTCCAAGTAACGATTTTTCATTATATGACCACGTCTTGGATATGGCAGTGACTTTAGGAGTCATTCCACAACGCTATCAATTTCTGACACATCCACTCGATATTTATTTCGCCATGGCAAGAGGTTTCCAAGACTCAAAAAAAGGAATAGATTTAGCAGCGTTAGAAATGACCAAATGGTTCGATACCAATTACCATTATATTGTTCCTGAATTGGAAGAAAAACAAAAATTCACTTTAAATGCACAGAAAATAATTAACGAATATTTAGATGCTAAGTCATTAGGTATCGAAACAAGACCAGTACTCATTGGTCCTTTCTCATTTTTACTTTTAGCAAAATTTTCAAACTCAACAAGATCAACTTTAACCTTAATAGAGTCACTTATTCCTATTTATAAACAGTTGTTTTCATCTCTCAAACAAATTGGAGTAGAATGGCTTCAAATAGATGAACCATTTTTAGGTGTAGAACAAGACACTAAAAATATTGAAACCTTTGCCATAACCTATCATACCTTAAATAAATTAACGCATCGGCCTAAATTAATGCTAACCACCTACTTTGATTCTATAGCAGAACACTTTTCATTACTTAACGATCTCAATTTTGATGGCATTCATCTTGATCTCATTCGCGCTGAAACACAGTTAACAAAAGCTCTGCAGGTTTTAAATAAAAACACAATCCTTTCACTTGGGATCATTGATGGCAGAAATGTCTGGCGTACAGATTTAGAAAAAGCTTACTCTCTTATAAATCAAGCAATATCTGAATTTGGTGAAGAAAAAATTTTAATAGCACCATCATGCTCTTTGTTACATTCACCTATTAATTTATCTTGTGAAATTCAAATACATCCTATATTAAAACAATGGCTAGCGTTTGCGGTCCAAAAACTACAAGAATTACGATTACTAAAACAAGTTCTCATTTCTAAAAAAACTGCGTTGCTTAGAGAAGCTAATGATAATTTAAAAAAAAGAAAAAGTTCAGAGTTCATCAGGAATGAAAAAGTACAAACAGCTTTAAAACGTATAAATTCTTCCTTTTTTAACCGCCCCCAAAATTATCAGTTACGAACTGCAATCCAAAATAATAAATTGCATTTGCCAGATTTTCCTACAACAACTATTGGCTCCTTTCCGCAAACATCACATATCAGAAAAGCAAGAGCTCAGAGGCGTTCAGGAAATCTAACAGAATCGGATTATCAACAATTTTTAAAAAAAGAAATTGAAGTTTGTATTCGTAAACAAGAAGAAATTGACTTAGATGTTTTAGTACATGGAGAATTTGAGCGCAACGATATGGTTGAATACTTTGCAGAAAAATTAGAAGGTTTTGCTTTTACTAAAAATGGCTGGGTACAAAGCTACGGTTCACGTTGTGTAAAACCACCCCTTATTTATGGTGATGTTTACCGCACAGCACCTATGACAATTGATTGGATCAAATATGCACAATCACTCACTCCTAAGCCATTAAAAGGAATGTTAACAGGACCTGTTACGATATTACAATGGTCTTTTGTGAGAGATGATCAACCTCGAAGTCAAACTTGTTTGCAAATTGCTCTTGCTTTAAGAGATGAGTTAATTGATTTAGAAGCCAATGGTATTAAAATTATTCAAGTCGATGAACCAGCTTTAAGAGAAGGGCTACCGTTACGTAAAATTAATTGGCCACATTATTTAAGCTGGGCAGTTCAAGCTTTTAAACTTGCAACCTGTGGCGTAAAAGATTGCACTCAAATTCATACTCATATGTGTTATTCCAGTTTTGGTGATATATTACATGCCATTATTGAACTTGATGCCGACGTCTTGTCTATTGAGACATCAAGATCGAATATGGAACTTTTTCATGAAATAGAAAGTATAAATTACCCAAATGCTATGGGGCCTGGTGTCTATGATATTCATTCTCCTCGCATTCCTAATAAAGAAGAAATTGTTAAACTTCTTAAAAATGCTGCCAGAGTTTTAGACAAAAAACGAATTTGGGTGAACCCTGATTGTGGTTTAAAAACAAGATCTTGGGAAGAAGTTGAACCTGCTCTTAAAAATATGGTGGCAGCTGCAAAGGAACTCCGTAAAAATGACTCATAACTTAACAGAAAATATTATAAAACCTAAACCAATTAAAATAGGTTCTACTGCTGGTATTTTTACCGCCTCGTCTCCCGCTCATATCTGGTTCAAAGAAAAATACCTGCATGCAATAGAACAATTGAATCAAAATGGCTTTCAAGTGTATGAAGGTAACTTAACAAAACAATTTAAGTCCCAAAGTTATCGAACAGCTCCTCCCAAAGAAAGAGCGGCAGAATTTATGGAACTCATTGAAAATGAAAAAGTAGATTTTTTAATTGCGACAATTGGCGGATTTAATTCTTCATCATTGTTACCGTATCTCGACTATCATAAAATTGCGCAAGCACGAAAAATTATCACTGGTTACAGTGACATCACTTCATTGCATATGGGGATATTAACCCAAGCAAATTTAGCCACATTTTATGGCCCAGCAGTTATTCCTACATTTGGAGAATGGCCCATAGCTTTTCCAGAATCAATTGCTTCATTTAAACAACTAGCCTTCAAAAATGACTCTCCTGTAAAAACTTTGCAGTCATTTCCAAATTGGAGCAATCATTTTCGCAACGCATTAACTGAGGAGTGGAAATCTGGTACAAGAAATTATTTCCCTAACGCTGGCGTAAAAATTCTAAATTCAGGAATTGTTGAAGCACCTATTATAGTAGCAAACTTAAATACATTAAGTGCTTTAGCTGGTACAAAATATTTTCCAAATTTAAAAAGCAAAATATTACTTATAGAAGAAGAACAAGCTCCGTTTACTGAAGAAGAGCGGTCGTTAACTCACTTAAAACTTTTAGGAGTATTTGATGACATAGTAGGTTTAATTATTGGAAAACCTGAAATCTTAGATACCAAAAAAGCACCGTTTACTTATGAGGATCTTATTTTAGAAATTGTAGGTAAACGCAATTATCCTATTGTCAGCCAATTTGATTGTGGCCACACGCACCCGTCACATACACTTGCTCAAATGCTTAAGGTAAAAATAGAAGCTGAAAATGGGAATTTTAAATTTGAGATATTAGAACATGCAGTTGAAGATTAATTATTTTTATTTGTTTTCAAATGTCCCACCAATTAAGGCTCCAGTATACCGTCCTCCATTACTCAAAATAACTCTACCTTTTCCACTTTCAAAGGTTATGTTTCCATTGACCGTGCTATTATCTATATATAAATATTGCGTACCTGTAGTTCCTTTATCGTTTTTTCTAACCAAGATATCTTTAGTTACAGTACCATTTTTTAATTGAATATTATATGAATTAATTTTTATTTTCTTTGAAAAATTGGTATTTGCAGAAACCAGCTCTCCGACAATATCAACATTACCTGCAACATTATTTCTTCCATTTAGTAATAATCGTCCTTCCATAAAAATACCGTTTAAAGATACATTAGCACCTTCTAAGTTCCCAGTAACATCAACTTTATTTCTAACAATAACATTACTAAGAAAGACAGAACCTAAGTGATTTATACAATCTTTAGTTGTATTTGAAATACGAATATTTCCCTCACTTTCATTCTCACAAGCAATAGCTGAAGTTACTATATTAGTTAAAAGAAAAATCTTAATTAGCATTTTTATTTTCATATTTTCTCCTTTAAAATATTAATTACAAATAATTAATAAAACTTTACAAAAATAATATTCAAAAATTACTTAAACTTCTTTGTTTAATATTAGCATAATAAAGCATGAGTCTTTCAGGCATATTAAATTTTTCATTTGGGCAAGCTTGTAGTCCATCTTTCCAAGATTTCGGACATCCGCCACCGCAAACAGGTAACATATTACATGAAAAACATGGGTATTTATTAAACTCATTTTCATCATAAAAGTCTGAAAATATAATTCTTTTGGTTTCGTCAATTTTTTCTTTAATATTACCTAATCTATAAATATTTTTATCATCACTATTCTTATAAGCTTGTACTAAACTCGTTTCAGTACATGAAAAGACATCTCCAAAAGGATCAACTAATTCAGAATGTTGGTTTACAGCCATACAAAGATTTTTTGTTCTTCCTGGAATTAACCTAATATTAAACTCATTATTAAGCATGTATGTAAACCAATCTAATTCCCATGATGCAAATTCATTTTTTTCAGCTGCTAGATTATGTGCATTATTTCCCCATGAGTGTATTTGAGCAAAATAAATAAATAATTTATCTTGAATTCCATCTGACCTTATCTTTTCAAGTAAAGGAAGTATCCCATCTTTATTTCTATTATCCGTATTACATCTTACACTAATTTCTAATTCTTCTGGTTTATCTTTGCAAATATCAACTAAATTTTTATAAATTATATCAAATGTTTTATTTCTATTTTTTGTGTGTCTTCTTTCATCATGAAAACTTGCTATACCATCTAATGTTATTTCAAATTGACTAATTTTATATTTTTTAAATAAATTAAGAGCAATATTTCTTTTCAGTAAAAGACCATTTGTGGTCATTCCTGATGAATAATAGATTGAGTTTTTGTTACAAAAATCAAGTAATTTTTCTGAAATACTCTCAATTTTACTAATACCAGTTAATGGTTCTCCTCCAAACCAACCTATTTTTAATCTTTGATATTTTTTATTTAATAATTTATCTTTTATTCGCTGTAAAATTAATTCTTCTTTCTCATTATTTAACTTTAACGCTGAATGACTTTGTCCACAATAATGACAACCTAACTGACACGTAGCACTTGGCATTATTACATAGTAATATTGATTATTACTATTTTTATAATCTTCATTATCTTTTAAAATATTATTAAGCTCATCTTCATTATCATTTATAACAAATTCATGTGTAATTAAATTAGTTAAAACTTTTTTAGACACCATATGAAAATTTCCATTTAGTAGATAATCCCATATTTTTCTATCTAAAACTAAAATTTTTGCAGACTTAGTAGAAAATAATATTGTTTTTTCAATATTATTTTTAATATCAAAAAAAGATTTACTAACAATATATCTTGAAATTTTCATTTATGTTCTCATTAATTTTAAATAATCTTTATAAATTAATTCTAATTCTGATAAATAATTTTGCTTATTAGAAAAACATGAATACATTGAAGTATTTTCAATATTTTTAACAATATCTTCTTTTTTAAGAAAACGAGAAAACATTAATTCTGAAAGTTCATCGCCATATTTTAATGAATAATCATAAAATATTTTAATTAAATTATAATTTTTATTATTTTCACTAGACAATTTAGCAAAGTTATAAAATAAATCAAAATGACCATTAAACTTATTCCCAATTTTAATTAAAAAATTTTTTATTTCAAAAGATATTTTTTCAAATAACTGTTCATAAATATCTGAATTACCAAAAAAAATCTGGCACTGTAAAATCCTAAAAAGATAATAATGTTTATAAAAATTTGAATATTTTTTATAACATTCACAAGAAAATATAAACGCATCTTTTATATTATACTGCATTAAAGCCAATATTTTTGCATCATTAATTTCATGTTCATAAATACTGCTATATATATTCCTATATTTATCTATTATTTTTACTAATAATTTAGGATTTTCATTTATTAATAATCTAGAGTATTCAAGTATAAAATTAATCTCTAAAATTTTTTTTGAATTATCATTTAAATTATCAAATATTTCACTATGATTTATAGTTATTTTTTTAGGAAATATTTTTTTGATATATTTCTTTTGTAAGTCCCGATTATTTTTTAATCTATTCAATCTAACAATATTAATTAAAGGTTGTAAAAATATATTTAAACTTTCTTGACATCTCAAATTTGTGTACTTATCTTTGAAAAAATTATATCCCATAAAACAAATTTTTTCACTTCTCTCAATATCATTTAACAAATAGTAAATAAGTGAAATTTGATTTGTTACAACAGCTAAATTATTTATCCCTGCTTTATTATGAACATCACATTCATTTAGCATTTTTTTTATGTCTTCTGTCCATTTATCAAA
>CAYSZE010000320.1:0-4035 GCA_964435255.1 uncultured Oligoflexia bacterium | reverse complement strand
TAAATACCTAGAAACTTATTCAGCACTAAATAGCCCAAAATTAGTAGCAAGATGGTTAAAAGACAGTGCTAATGGCAATCGTTTAAATTTGCGTTACGACTATAATAAAGCGCAAGTTGTAGGTAAAAAAATGATAGATACTTTTGCATTAACAGGTGCACAAAGTTTAAAATCATTTGATGTATCTGGCTCTGATGTGAATGATCTAAGAGCCATAGCACTACTAGATAATCTTACAGAATTAGACATTTCTAAAACAAAAATTGACGTTAAAGATCTTGCTTTAATTGCAGATATGAAAAACTTAAAAAGCTTATCTGTGCGTGAAATGGGGATTAAAAACTTTTCGACAATTGTAAATTATTTATCAAATATTGAAAACCTAGATATCTCATATAACAAGAATATTGAGGAATTAAATGGTATTTCTAAATTAAAAAATTTGAGAACTTTAAAAGCTGCTGGTGTAGGTTTAAGAAACTTAAGTGAATTTAAAGATGCTAATCAAGTTACATCTCTTGATATTTCTGACAATGATCTGTCTTCTTTAACAAAAGAAGATACTCAAATTTTAGTCAATATGTATAATTTAACAGAATTAAATCTTTCCAATACGCACATTAAAGATGATGTTTTAGATGCTCTTTTTGAAAAATTAGGAAATCGCAACAATATTCGCAAGCTTGTACTAAGAAACAAATCAAACAATGGCGACATTAGTTGTGATCAAATTAATATGATTCGTAATATACGTAATATTGAAAAACTCACTAGCCTTGAATACTTGGACTTACATGGCAATGGCTGCCAAAGAAATTCATACGGATATTTTTTAAAAGGTTTAGAAAATACTTATTCACTTGCTGGTATGCAGAACCTAAAATATTTAGACATCTCAGCAACTGCTGTTAGTGATCTTTCAGGCTTACAAAACATTTACAGATTAACTTTAAAAATTTTTGATGCCGAAGATGGCGGCGGTATTTCGATGACAAAAGATGGCTGTAACAAGGCTACAGGTAATCATCCAGATTGCAATAAATTACGCAGGGGTAATGAGGTTTCTAGTGAGTTTAGTAAAGCAGGTCAGTTTTCTTTTAAAGTTCCAGCAAATGTTTACAAAATAAAGGTCTCAACTTGCTCAGGTGGAGACGGTGGGCAAGGCGGCCAAGGCGGTCAAGGTGGAACTACAGGAACTATGAGGAGAAGTGATGACGAATGTTTTTGGCCAATGCCAATGTATGGATCTTTTTGTTGGGCTTCTGGTGCACTTGGCACTTCTGGAAACAGTGGCCAACAAGGTCAAATTTCAAAAATTATATCAGAAAATATTTCACTAGAATCTACACAGGAAACTTATTATCAAAATACAAACGGCTTTTGTGGTGCAGGAGTAGGTGGATCTGGTGGAAAATCTGGTGGTGTGCATTGCGGATGGTGGGGACATTGTAATGAGGCTCCACAACCCCAAAACGGATCGAATGGGAGTCCTGGACAAAATAAAAAATTAATAACGCAAGAAATCGAAGTTTATCCTACACAAGTCTTAAATTTATTAGTGGGTGCAGGAGGAGCAGGAGGAGCTGGCGGCTCTGGTGGTATTTTTGGGTATTGTGCAAGTAGTGATGAGGGTAAATTAATTTTAAACGGACTTGCCTGCGCATGGCGTGGACAAAATGGATATCAAGGAGGTGCAGGCTCTGATGGCTATGTGAAAATAGAATGGCTTGAATAATTAAATACAAATAAGCGATTTTTGATACATCGCTTATTTTTTTTTGCCAAATTTCAGGGAATTGAGGTTTTTAGAATGAAAAAAGATAAAAAATTAAGCAATTTTAATAAAAAAACGACTCGCTGGGGAAGTTACAAACAAAAAAAAGGAGGCACAGAACAAATTAATAAGGATAATCATTTTCATGGATTTAAAACAATATTAGCTCCAATATTTATAAAAAATATTCATCGTGAATACTATTTCAAAACATTAAAATCAAATGAGGTATAAGATATGAAAGTAATTAGTTTAAAAGCTTTAGTTGTGACAAGTGCTACAGTATTAACTTTTGCAGCGCAAGCAAATGAAGGTATTGATATAAAATCATTAGAAACATTGCAAAAAATAAACCAAGAAATAAAAAAATCTAACGAATATAATTTAGAAAATAATGCATCACTTAAAGATATAAATATGAGCTTAAAGTATATTATGACAACACTAAATACAATGCAGGCAAAAATAGATGATTTAAGTCAAAATCAAAATAAAAACATAAATATAACGACGCAAAAACAACCACACCCAATCAATAAAATTGTAACAAATGGTGGAGGAAATTAGCATTAAAGCTAATTTTTTTTCACTTCATTTGTACAATTTTGACTTGGAAAGGGGTACTAAATGGAACAAAAAAAGGAAGAAAAAAGGGTTAATAAAAATAATGAAACAACATTAAGTCGCATTAATCTATCATTTAGCAATAAAAATATAACAGATAAAAAGTTGCTTACAATATATAAAAATAAGCACAGATTAAAAATAAATAAAAATTTATGTTTAAAAGGAAACCAACTTTATAAATATCTACTGATTATCGGACTTGAACAATTAGAAAAAAGGTATGGGGAAGTGCATGAAATATTTAAAAGTGAAGGATTATTAAAGTGAAAAATAAAATAATGATATTATGTTTTAGTTTTTCATCAATAGCAATAGTAAATAAAGCAAATGCAGATATGAGCTATGGCGCAAAATTTCTTCTAACAACATTTTCTGGATGTGCCGTTGGTGGGCTTGGAAGCTATGTTTATGCTGATAATACTGGATATGATAGCCAGCCAAAGGCAATCGTTACTTGGATGGGTGCAGCTACAGGATGCCTAACTGGCGCAATTTTTAGTTACTTTTTTTATGATGATAATACACAAACATTAAATACAAAAATCAGCGAGCAAAATAAAACAATCGCAGATCTTTCAATACAGCTTTCGGATATTCAGGGACAAAAGCAAAACGGTACTTTTAATCCTCCAAAAGTCGCTGGAAATTTCCCAGATCCATTTTCAGATTTTAAAGTTTCAGAAGGAATTGCTAAAACAACGTTTGACGATTCAAAACTTCCTCCAGGATTAAATATAAAAAAATGCAATCGCATGTTGAAATTTACGTTAGAACCTAATGCGAATGATTTAAAATTAAATTCTGAAAGTATGCCTGTAGTACCGCTATCCCCAAATTTTGCACTTGTAGGTTTTACGTTCCTTTATTCTCAAAATGATTGCATATCTCCAACAAAAAATGGCTTGTATGCAGAAGAAAATTTGAAAGGCATGACGGATTTTTTAACAGATAAGGTTGAGTCTTGGAAAAGAAAACAGGGTTTAAATTAATTTATTAAGGATTAAAATATATGAAAAAATTAAGTATAACTTCATTAAAATACATCACATTAAAATTTTCACTTTCTGCTTATTTTGCTATGGGGCAAGTGAGGGGGGCAGGGTCAAGTTTAGTTACTGATATGCAAAGTTTTAAAGATACTTTTTCCCAATGGGGAAGTCTTACAACAGGATTGGCATTTTTAATTTCTCTTACATTAGCGGTGACTTCAATTTTTATTCCTTGGAATTTTTTTAAACAGACTATTGGTAAAGGAGCATGGATAAGCGTTGCTTGTTCATTAATTTTATTTTTTACGATGTCATTTTTTGGAAGTTCAATCCATAAAGGCGTCCAAATATTATTAACTTGTGGTGTTTCGATTATGAGCGGTTCTTGCAATTAAATTGATTAATCATTGAGGGTAAAAATGTCTGAATATATAAGTACATCCTATTCAAAAAATAAAGGTCTAACTTGGATGGCAATTAGGGTTTCAACTCTTGTTGCAACAATTGTTTCTTGTTTTCCTGCTCTTGTTATAGTTGCTATACTCCATAATTATCAGGCAATTGGATTTACTATAGCTTTTATTATAGTTGGAGGAACGTTTTATTTAGCTGAATTGTTTCGTGCTGGAAGGCACGAGTATGAAA
>CAYSZE010000319.1:0-3671 GCA_964435255.1 uncultured Oligoflexia bacterium | reverse complement strand
TCAGTAAGCCAAGTGCAAGGTGAAGTTGGGAGATTAATTTATCGTGGTATTTCAATAGAAGAACTAGCTGAAAAATCCACTTATGAAGAGTGTGTTTATTTCTCTCTATATGGAAAATTACCAACTCAAAATCAATTTAATAAATTTGTTTCAGAAATGAGAACAAATAGAGTTTTACCTAAAACAGTTGAAACTGTTATTTCTGCTGCTCCTCGTTCAGCGCATCCTATGGCGGTATTACAAGCAGCTATAGCTGCTATTGGGTTTGACGAACAACCTGTTAACTTAAAAAACGAAGAGCATAATATTCACAGTGCAATTAAAATTATTAGTCAATTAGCAACAGCTGTAGCTCGCATTTCACGTGAACGTCGTGGCTTACAACCTATTTCTCCAAATCCTGATCTTTCGCATGCGGAAAACTTCTTATATATGTTAAATGGTAACGTACCAAATAAAGAAGAAGCTCGAATGTTTGATGTTGCCTTAATTTTACATCTGGACCACGATTTCAATGCTTCTACATTTGCGGGCAGAGTTGTTGCATCCACTGAGGCTAAAATGTCCTTATCAATTTCTGCTGCTATTGGAGCTCTGTCGGGACCATTGCATGGTGGCGCAAATGAAAAAGTGCTTGAAATGGCAGATGCAATTGGTGCTCCAGAAAATGCGAAAGCTTGGGTTGCTAATGCTTTAGCAACTAAAGCAAAAGTTATGGGCTTTGGTCACAGAGTTTACAGAACTATGGATCCTCGAGCTAAAGTATTACGTGGTATGCTTGAAAAATTAGTTGCTACTAAAAAAGAAAAAGACACTTATGAGACTTTAAGAATAGTTCATGACACTATGATTGAAGAATTAAGTAAAACTTCTAAAGATTATATTTGGCCAAATGTGGATTTTTGGTCTGGAGCACTTTATCGTTTAATGGGTATTGAATCAATTGATTTTACACCAATTTTTGCGGTTTCTCGCGTTGCAGGTTGGTCGTCACATATTGTTGAAATGTGGAGAGACAATCGTATTTACCGTCCAGCAGCTAAATATGTAGGTCCAGCTGATGATAAGTACGTTGATATAAAAAATAGAAAATAATTATCTTCTCATCTTTTTTATACTAAACTAAAACCCATAGATTATATCTATGGGTTTTTTAGTGAGAAAAATTATGATTAATAATACGTTTAAAAATGCTGCAGTACCAGTTATTTCATTTGAAAATTATTCATTATCTGTAGGCTTTATTTCTCCCATTCGTGATTTATCGTTTACGATACATGAAGGTGAATCGGTGGCAATAATTGGACCAGCAGGTTCTGGTAAAAGTATGGTTTTATCGGTTATTGCTCAATTTATATGGGAAATGGATAATAATTTGTTGTTAAATTCTTTCAAACAAACAGGAGGAATTAAAATTCTAGGTATACCGATATCTAGTAAAAAACCACATCATGAAATATTAAAAAAAATATCATCGCAAATAGCGCTAGTTTCTGAGAAAAGTGCATGGTTACCTGTATCTATAGCAGAAAATTTTGCTTTATCCCAGAACTTAGTGGGGATAAAAGATATATTACCTTTTCATCAACTCATAGATACTTTACCAATATCATATCATAATAAAGCTTTAATTGATTCATTAGCTGAATTATTACCTAGTCAAGTTGAGTTGCCTTTTTTACAACAGCTTGCAATTATAAGAGCGTTATTACGAAAACCTAAGATATTTTTATTAGATGATGCCTTTTTACGAATGGATCCCGTCATGCTAAAGCAGACTGAAAAACTAATTTTAAATATGAGTGATAAAACAACTTTAGTATGGGCCACAAATGACTTGTATCAGGCAAGTAGAGTAACAGATTGGACTTTATTTATGCGGCATGGAACTATTGTAGAGTACACACAAACTGCTCAGTTTTTTACAAATCCTAGTACACAAGAGGCTGAAAATTTTATTGCTGGGCGGGATGATGTTTAAAATTAAACGATTTAATTAGATTTTTTGCTACAAAGACTCCGAGTAAATGGTGAATATATTTACTCGGGTGAACATCATCATGAAATGCATAAGTTTCTTCAGTTTGATCATTTATTATAGATGAATTGTCTTGTTCGTATTTTTTTAAATTTTCTAAGCTTAAATTTTTATTTAAATCAATTAGTTTTCTTTTAGCTTCTTCATTAAGAATGAGGTCTTCTAAGCTGCTACTTTTTTTTGTTCTTTTGAATTTTTTTATAGTGTCTTCGTATATTAAAATGTTTTCAGCCTGTGAATTACGATTAAATTTCTTTAATTTTTGTGTAGCATCTTTTTTTAATCTTTTTAGTTCAACGATAGCGTCTTCTTCAATTCTTTTTAAATCTTTGTAAGTATCTTTTTTTAATTTTTTTAATTTGTTAATATTACTTGTCTTATTTGTCATTGGTTCTTTATATATTGTAATTGGTGTATTAAACTCCATATTATCAATATAAATTTTTTTAAATTCATTAGAGTCAAGTTCTTTCATAATATTATGAACATCAATTAAATCTATTCTCAATGCGTAATGTTTAATAAATTCATCATTATTGTCTAGATTAATAAATTCGTCGAAATAAGTTTTATGATTGTATGCATTTAAAAAATTAATTATTCTTCTAGATATAATAGCTGAATATAATTCCTTTTGTGTGATAGATTTTTCTTTTATTTTTAATATTTTTAAGTATAAAACGAGCTCTTGTGAATTTATTAGGAACTTAAAAACTTTATTCTCATTGTTTAAACTATGAGCTAAATTTTTAAAAACTTTGTTATTAGATTCATTGCAAATAATTGGAATATAGTTACTAACCAAAAATATAATATGATTTTTTTGTTCTTCGGAATCTTGCATTAATAATATTAAGTCATTTATGTAGTCAATATTTAAATTTACTTTTTCATTGTTTATGGCATTATTCTTAGAAATTGTTTTAGCAGCTTCATAAATTAAATCATATTGAATATAGTAATTATTCTTTTTACTCGCTTTAATAATGGCATATGCTAAAGCATTAAATTTTTTATATAATATAACTGTTTGGGTAATAATTTCGTCATTACCAATAAATAGCATATGAAATAATTTTCTTTTTAAATCAAAATTGAATCTATTAGATAAATATTCAAATTCTTTTGCTGAATTACTATTTTTTATATTAGACATATTTCTAAATCGAGGTGTCATACTAAAATCGGGTAAGTTAAATGCCACAAAATTTTTTGCTCCAAGTTCGATTAAATCAGAAATCAATTGGATGATTGCATCAGTTGCGGAATCGCTGCATGTATTTTCTTGCCATCCTGCTGTTATAAAATCATTTGCTCCTGCCCAAATAAAAAATAATGTTTCAGAAAAATCTGACTTATTTGGTGGGGTAGACACATTCTCATTTTTAAAAAGTTTAAATTGTTCTGATAAATTATCCAGAAAATGTTTACTAACAGAATTTCCTTTATTCATTTGAGAAAAATCAGAAGCTGTTGCTCCACCTTTTGCATAATTATATATTTTTATATCAGTACAATTATCATCAATTTTAATACTATATGGACGATAATTAATAGCCTCTGCTTCATTCATTATTTCGGTAGAAGACATTGTGTTGAATTGTTCACGAAACAAATATGGGGTTAACCAATC
>CAYSZE010000318.1:0-3459 GCA_964435255.1 uncultured Oligoflexia bacterium | reverse complement strand
TATTAAATATTTTATTAAAAAAAAATTCAATAAATCGCATAAAAAATAATTTAAGATCTGACAAGAATTAAATCACTAAATAACTTTATTGTTAAAGTAACCAAATCAGAAATCAAAATTCTACTAAAATAAAAAATCATCATATTTGAAATAAAAATTTTTAAGTGCTATCTTTCTTTAAAAAAAGGAGGAAACCTTGCTTAAAAAAAATCTTATTATTATTTCTAACTTTTGCATTATTTCAAATTTAATATTCTCTTGTCATACAAGTCCTGTAGTAACTCAAATAAAAAAAGAAAATAAAATTAAATCAAATAATATTATATTATTTGTTTGGGACGGACTACGCCCTGATGTATTAAACGATCCCAAAGCTGAATATTTAATTAAAAATTTAAAATATATAGCTGAAAATGGTGTTGAATTTAAAGATAATCATTCAGCTTATCCAACTTTCACAATGAATAATGCTCAAGCATTTGCGACGGGTGATTACGCTGGAAAAAGTGGATTTTATGGTAATTACATTTACGAACCATGGCGAGCACAAAAAAAATTTGGTGAAGCAACCAACGCCAGTGGTAATAACATTACAAGTACATTTTTAGCACCAATATTTACTGAAGATTATAAAATATTGCAAGCATTAGATCGGCCTAATGTTGCTAATAATCAAATTAATGAACCTTTATTACATGTGTCTACTTTACTTGAAAAAGCACATGCAACAGGTTTAACTACTTCAGTAGTTGGAAAATCTGGTCCCGCTTTTTTTCAAGACTATAAGTCTAAAGGTTATATTTTAGACGAAAAACATGTATGGCCTTTAAGTTTTGCAATAGAACTACAGAATCATAATTATAAATTACCAAAATTAACAATTAATGCATATGAAAAAAATCAAATTATCCTCACCCCAAATAATGGCGATCCAACAGCTAGTGAATCACCAATTTTATTAGATGAAAGCGGAGAAGAAGTAAGCGATCCTAGCCGAGCAAAAACATCACCATTTAACAAAAAAAATGAATATATGGCCGACATTTTTTTGAACTATATTCTTCCAAAAAAGTTACCAGAATTAAGTGTTGTTTGGTTAAGAAATCCCGATTCAACACAACATGAATATGGGCCTGGTACTATACCTTATTATAATGCACTCGCTTCAAATGATATTATTTTAGGAAATATTTTAAATAAACTAAAAGAATTAAAAATTTATGACAAAACAAATATCATTATTGTTTCTGATCATGCTCATAGCAACATTTTAGCTACAAAAAGAAATGATGCTAACAATTTCCCTCAACTTATGTATCCTCTTCATGAAATAGTAAACGGGAAAATAAGTAACAAATCAAATTCGTATAAAGTTTTTGATACTGAAAAAAATAAAAAATATTTGGTAACTAGTGGTTACTCCGTTTCAGGAACTGTCAGAACTGCCGATCTCATAACAAAAGCAAATTTAAAAACATCAACAGGTCTCCTTATTTCTGCTTTTGATGGAGGAAACTGCGCATTTAATACAGCAATGTCTGGGATAAGAAATGAAGATGGTACTATAAATATGAATTCAATAGGATATAATTCTGCTGATGGGAGTTGTGTCGATAAAAATAACAAGAATTCTGCATATACATCTCCTGCATATCTTGTTCCAAAAAATTTATCTAATTCTGATGGCGTAGAAAAAGTAATAATTGCCGCTAATGGAGGAACGGATTATATTTATATTCCAAATCATAACCCATTAGTTATTGAGACTTTGAGTCAATTTTTTCAAAGACGCCAAGAATATTCAGCTATTTTTATAGATGATATCAGATATAAAAACCATAAATCATTAGCAGGAACGTTACCTTTATCATATATAAAATTAGAAAATATGAATGGTAGAAACCCTGATATGGTCATAAGTCTGACCCATAATCCAGATGTCATCGTTAATGGACTAGCTGGTACAGAATTTAATTCTACTGATGGCTATGCACAACGTGGCGATCATGGTTCATTTGGCAAAACTGATGTAAATAATATTTTATTAGCAATTGGACCTGACTTTCATATGCACATGAAAAATTATTTGCCATCAGGAAATGTCGATGTAGCCCCTACAATAGCTCATATCCTTAATTTTAAATTAGAAAATACTGATGGCAGAATATTATATGAAGCTATTAAAAATTCTGGTATGTCATCAGATGAATACAAACTTAAAAGTGTAAAAATAACTTCAAACCCATCTTGTCAATTGGAAATATATGAGCCAACGACCCATCCAATAAATTTTAGTTCCGATTCGAAAAATAAATATATTGATCCAGAAGTAAATAGTTACCATACAGAACTAAACACAAAAGTATTACAGCATAAAAATGGGAATAAATATTTCTACTTTGACTCAGCCGAAGGAAAAAGATCAAAGTCTTGCCCTGATATCTCATTCACTCAGTACAATTTTGAAAATTAATATTATGTAATAGTAAATGATAAAAGTAATTAAACTAGATTTCTTTTATAAATAAGAACTTCTTTAACTTAAATTGTAATACAAATTTAACTACTATAACATAATAAATTTATTATTATTCATACGGTTTATTATAATTAAACCCAATAATATATAATAGGTAATAATATGAATATGTTAAATGATGTTAGTGTTATCACAGAAGAGGGTAAGCAATATAAAAAATTTATGTTATTAGATTTATCTAATAGAGCTAATAAACCTTCACAAACCTTAATTATTTCTGCTAGAGCTTATTATAATACTTCTGATAAAAATATTAGCAGTGAAAAATTTAATATTGGATTTTATACTTACCATAATAATTTAATTATTAATGAAGACTATTCTACTATCAGAAAAGCTGTTCAAACAAGTATAGAAGTTAATGACACATATGAACGAAGATGTACTGTTCAGAATTATGGATTACTAACCGCAGATTATACCAACAATTATTATAATTCAAAAAGATTAAACAGAGAAGATTACATTAAAGCAATTTTATATGAATCATATTTGCTACAAAAAGAAAATGTTTATTACCACCATGATGTGAGTTATTCACTTCGTATCGAAGAAATTCCTGATATTTTAATTATAAAAAACCATATCAATCTGCAAGATATTTTAAAAGAATACACTAAATTACATTATAAAAATATTTTTTGTGTCTTTTCTCGCCCAGAATTAGATATAAGTAATAATAAAATGCAGGAAAGAATTAATAATCAATTTTATAGACATGCCTATAAAATACCTACCATTGAACGTGAAGTATTAGAAAAAATAACAGGATATCATTCTATTTCTACAACTAGTACGTCTCATTCTGGTTTTGGCACTATTGCGGCCCCTGCTTATTATTACCCAACTCCAATTACACATTCTCATCCTGCTGCACACAGCGGATCTTCTACAACTTCTGCAAGAGCAACTGCACACAG
>CAYSZE010000317.1:0-10092 GCA_964435255.1 uncultured Oligoflexia bacterium | reverse complement strand
AATAAAAAATAAATAGTATAAAGTTCTTGCTTCTATTAAGAATTTCCCAAAAAAATATTTGATGCTACAGTCATAAAAAAAGCTCAAATATTTAAGAATTTTTTTTAAAATAATATATTAATTCATTTAATAATAAGAAGTTATATGATAAAATTTCCATATTAAATAAAGTTAATACTCAATAATATATTAACACACTAAGTAATGCTTATATCTAAAAATAAATTAGATATTATTTCAGCTGCAAACGATATAAAAAAGAGTTTATATAACTATTATATTTTATTTAGTAATATGTTGATTATTATACATTGATTGATAAAATAACACAAACGCAAGATTATTCTCTATAATCAATAATGAATTATCTTAAGAAATGTTGCAAAAATTGATGTATTTAAATCAAATATCTGCTATTCTAAATTTCAAGTAATATTTTCATTTAAGGTGAGAAGCATTATGAAACAGATAAATACAATTTTTATAGATGTCCGTGAGCCAACTGAATTTAATTTAGAACATATTCCGCATTCAAAAAACATACCGCTCTCACAGTTTTCTGAAAGTATTTCAAGTATTTGCACTGAAAATCCAAATACAAATTTTATTTTTTTATGCCAAAGCGGTAATCGTGCAAAAAAAGCATTAGAAATTTGGATTCAAAATACAGACAAACCAGCTGAGGTGCTTGAAGGTGGATTAAGTCAATGGAAAATGGAAAAAAAATCCATTTTTATCAAAAAAAATAAACTTCCAATTATGCAGCAGGTCCAACTGATCGTTGGAATATTACTAATTATTATTTCATTGTTAACCTATTTTATGTCAATTAATTTGATTATTATGATTGTTTTTATAGGGTTAGGTTTAACTTTTGCAGGTCTTACAGGGTTCTGTGGCTTAGCACAAATTTTATTAAAAATGCCATGGAATGCATCAAAAAAATAATTCTGGCAGATAAGAATTAAAAATTCACACCATTCTGTTTTAGCCAATTTTCAAAAACATGCAAAGGCATTGCTCCGCTTTGTCTTGCTTTTTCAACGCCGTTACCAAATAAGACAATTGTTGGAATACTGCGAATATTATACTTTTCAATTAAATGTTGTTCATTATCAGAGTTAAACTTTAAATATATAGCTGTATTAGGATTTGACTGAGCAAATTGTTTATAAACAGGAGCAAATCCTAAGCAGGGACCGCACCAAGGAGCCCAAAAATCTATGACAACTGGTATGGGACTATTGGCAACTACATTTTCCATTATAGTGTAATTTACATCATAAACTAACTGGGTTGTATTTAATTTTTCCTTACACTTTCCACATTTAGGAAATTTATCTAGTTTATTTAAAGGGATTTTATTTAAAGTACCACAATATAAGCAAGGTGATATTCGATATTCCATAAAGTTAGCTCTCCTTTATTACTTCAGAACGAATAGAATCACTATATATTGTATTTAGTCATTTTAGAATATAAAATTATACTTTCTAAATTATAATTTTATTCCTCTTGCAATCCAGTCTCCCCAGGAACAAAAAAAATGCTCTGATGATTTTTGAAATATTCTTATCATATGCTCTCCTTTTTTGTTTAGCTTATAATAAGAACAATAATATTTCAACATTAAAGAATCAATTACGATAAGCTTGAAGACTTGATTCAATTATTAATTTATCTAATGTTTCTTTATATATATGTTTAATAATTTCTGATTTTACAAACTCAAATTTACTGTTAGTGTAATTATTTACTTTTAAAAAGTCCATTAATTTATCTTTAATTATATTTTGTTTAGTATTAACAATAACTTCTATAGTAGAGTAAATTTTTTTCTTCGCTACTTCACTACTTATAATTTTTTTTCTATTCTCATTACAATAAGAATGTGTAAGTGGGTAATCATAATAACCTAAAATTCGTAATTCATCACCTATGGGATAGATATCCCTATATCTAGAATTTTCTACAATATTAAGCTCAAGATCCGCTGATAAGGATGTAATAAAATTACTTATTTCAGCGTCTAAATTACTACCTTGCATTGGCGTACTCGCATCTAATACTGGATTAAATAAATAATTTTTAACTTCACTGGCTTTATTTCCAAATATTTCATCTATTTTATTGAGATAGTTAAAATTCATATTATCAATTAAATCAATTATATTATCTTCATATTTTTTTGTATTTATATTTTTTAGCCTATCCTGTTCTGGTTTCAAATTTGTTATTATTTTTTTATAACTATCAAAAAAAGAATTACCAGCAATGATTGCTAACCTTTGTGATTTTAGAAGATTTATATTACTTAAATTTTTGCTTAACTTTTTATTTATTTCAATTAACTCGCTACTTTTTTGATAGGGAAAAAGTGACCACCAAATTGCTTTAATAACGTAAGATTCACTGTCTCTATAGCTTTCAAACTCATTTGGATGCAAATATGAAGTTTCTTCACTGCCTCCTAAATCGATCCAATAGAATTGTTGGCTTTTTTTATCATAAAAAAAGTTTTGCCCCCCTGGATCAGCATGCTTAAGATAACTTCCTTTTTTTTCATAAAAAGCTTTAGCAAGATTTCCCATTTGTATTCCAATATTATTACCAATGGACGCTGCTTCTTGCTCTGTAATTTCAAGATCTGGATTCCAAAAACTTAATCTTATATCTTTTAATGACATACCTTCAGCTTGAGTCATCAAAGTAAAATATTGAAAGTTTGAATTTAAACTCATAGAAAAACTATCTAAATATTTAACAAGTTTTGGAAGTTTAATATTATTTTCAACTTCATAAAATTTGATAAAATCATTCCAATCATTAACTAAATTTGTCTCTATAAGTTTTTTTTCTCTATTAATTTCTTGTGGAATTATTTCTTCGCTAGATGTAATTTCTTTTACAACATAAGATTTATTATCTATTGTCCTTAAATACAATATTCTTGAAGCTTTGCTTGCTGTTTCAGGATTTGGGATTACTACTTTTTTCTCTACAGCAATAATATTCTTGTTTCTATTTTGTATTAACTTTAATATTTCTCCATCATAGTTTTCTTTCCAAGCAATATTCTGGTCTTTTAATTCATAATTAACTTCTAGGTTAATTGCATAAACACTATTAAAGGCCAAAGCCATTATAGTCATCGATTTTAATATTTTAATTTTCATAACTAAAACTTTCTAATTTTTATTAAGTATTTTTATTAATAGGATAATATAGATGTCCGTTAAACCACTAAACAGCAATGCTTATCAATTATGTTAATAATATTGAGTTTTATTAATATTAATACTTCCATAAGTTTTTCCTTATTAATTATCAGGTAAATAAAATGAAGTTTAGTAACTTCATAAAACAAATATTATTCTTCTAAATAAATTTCAATTTATTTTTAAAGTATTATATAAAAGCACATGAATATAAAATAATTTATAAATTTTTTATAAGTTATTTATATTTACAAAATTTATACTTATTAATAAAAGTAATTTCTTAATTCGATAAACTAAGAAGTTAACTATATAATAGTAGATAAATTATTATTTTATGTATTAATATTGTTGGAATTATAGTTATTTGACATTGCAGGAATTAATTATTTTTATTAAATTTCACATTGAAATCCTTGACCAATAGTATCGATAGTGCAATCTGATTCATCTACAAATTTTAATGCTCTTATTTCTCCCTGTATCTCTTCTTTTGCTCTTGAATCTAAACGAATAAAATTTAAAACGTTTGTTGAGCAATACAAAATTGACATATCTTTATCGAAAGTTAATTCAATATTATAGTCGTTCCAACTATTACTAATTTCTCTAGTTTGAAATTTATAAATAGATTTATTGTTTTTGCCAACAGCATATATTTGCCATTCATCAATTTCACTAAAAATTGAGTGATAGACATTTTCTTTAATTTTTGGACATTTATAATATTTTGCATATGATATATTTGTAGTAAGTATAGAAATAATAGTTAATAAAAAAATATTTCTCATTTATAACTCCATAATTATTTATATTTTACTTGTAAACTAAAGGCTTTTATTCATTTATTAAATATTTATTATATAAAGAACGATTCATTGTCAAGTTTGTTTAAAGAGTATCGAATAGAAAAATAGTCTATTCTATTCTTTTAATATAGCTTCAACACTAATTGATTTATCTGTAAATAACTTATTTACTTCCATTGAATCAGCTGCATTTCCTAGCATGTAATAAACTCTATAGTGGCCAGGTGCAATTGTAAAATCAGAAGTACCAATTAAATACCAGTCAGAAGTAAATCCTTTAGAGACTTGAGCATATTTAAAATCCTTACCATATGAAATAATACACTTCTCTGTTAATTGTATTATTTCTTCTTGGTTTCCTAATATTTTGAAATAAGTAAAATATTTTTTTAGAATTGAATATTGTTCTAAATTGTCTATAAAATTGCCCTCTAACTTAACTTTTTTTAATAGACTATTTGATTCATATAACCATTTCCATTTACCAGCCTCATTTGAACAAAAAACATTAGCTTCTTCCGCAAATGCTAAGTGTGATACTAAAAATGGTAAAAATAACAAAATTTTTTTCATTTTAAAATCCTTTCTTTTTTTCTTTTAAAATGAATGAAAATAATTAATTAGTCAAGTTAAAAGAATAAAAACATTTTTTATTGAATTTTAAAAAAAAATTAAATTGTGACTCTTAAAATAGTTTCAAATTTATCTTTGCTTGTATGGCGCATATCTTTCAAATATATTTCTCGATGATATTCATATTTTAAATGGTAATCATTTTTATTAGCAAAAGAATTTATTTCATCGAAAGATGCTTTTTCATTAGTATAAGGGCCAATGTGTAATATTTGTATTACTTTTTGAGCTGGTTCAATTAAAAATTTAATATTTAACAAACTTTCTTTAAGATCTTTGAACTCATTAAGAAGCAGAGCCTTAGCTTTTAGTGATCCGAATTTTATTTCTGTTAACTCAAAAGGTTGTCTAATCATCATTTTGCCTTCAATATTATTAGGCTCACTAAATCCAATTTTATTATCAAGTAAATGCCAAACCCCTTCTAGTGGTGAAACTTGATAATTAATATTTTGTTCTTCCAACAGATCCTCTTGTATCAACTTAGAAAATAGTTCTAAAGTAATTGCAGCTTGATATGCTTCTTTACTTTCAGCAAGTATAAACTTATCCATAATGATATAATTAGTTTGCATTTGTAATAATATTTCAGGTTGCAGAGATGCTGTATAAGTTTGCAGAGTTAAATTCAATTTATTGTCCCCATTAATAGTACTTATAAATATCTTGATAAAAATATGGTTTTTTATAAAAAAAGCAATAAAAAATCAAAGTTCTTTATTGCTCTAAAATTAAGCGTTTTTGTTTTTTAATTTTATGTATCTCAAAAGCAAATAGCAATTACTACAATTTAAAACTTAGAAAATAAATAAGTTAACTATTTATTTATTTTAATAAATATAATGTTATAATATTTGTCTTAAGATAATAAATACTATTTTATTATGTAATAAAGAAATAAATAATTATTTTTATAATATATAAATAAATTAAACTGTTCTGTAAATATAATAAAAAGTTGTCTTTTTTTAAATTTAATACTAAATTACTCTTCTTTATTTCTCTCTTTTCTGGAGTTCAAATTATGCTTAGAAAGAAGCTTATACCTTCACTAATATTATCTATTTTATTAACATTTCCTGCATTAGCTGGAAATACTTTTAGTAATAAGAAAAAAAATGATTACAAATTGCTTACAAATGAAAAAGAAAATGATTATAGAAAATACGATATACCAGAACGAATTAGATCTCAGACTAAAGAAGAGCAGTTCGTTCTAAATGAAAGCGAATTAAATGCAATAAATGAAAATATTTCCCAAATTAAAATACTGCTATTTAAAGCCACAGAAGCTCTAGCTCTTTTAGCAGAACAACGCGATTTGCATCCTTGGGAAGATCTTGGTGATGAAATTGCAGCTAGTTACACTTACTCTTATGCCTATGCAAGTATTGCCTTAGAGAAGGTCAACTGCCAATTAGAAATTGCTAATAAGGCGACAAAATTAAAAAATGGTGTTGAATTATCAAAAACAGCAAAAGTTAATGCTCTACGTTATACAGAACAAGTTTTAAAATATGCGTCATACCTATAAATTTTAAAAATGTAAAATTATACTGTATAAAATTTGCTTAGATATTCTTTAAATATGCAAATTTTATACGGTTGTGTTATGCTCTTTATTAAAAGATAATGATCGTTGCTAATCATTTGAAACAAAAAAGCAAGGATCAATTATGCCAAAAGGGTTCAGTGATTTTCATGAAAATGCTATAAGTTCATCTGAAGAAAGAATTATTTTAACTTCTGAAGAGTCTGCTCAAGCACTAGGTTTACTAACAAACTATTGCCATAATCAATATCAAATATTTAAAAAACAGTCTACAGATTTTTTTAAAAGTAATGGTGATTCATTAAGTAAATGTTTATTTAATACAATCAGGCTGACACATCATGACAATGATTCTATATTTACTTATATGAAAAAAGCTGGTTACAATAAAGTTGTTAATGTTGTAGAGGCAAATTTTAGCCTACTAGAAAAAGGTGCTAGAAATCTTTTAACTGAGATACCTGCCAGCACACTCAGAGCATTAGATCCACAAAATTTGCTAATTTGTGCAATGAACACAGAAGATGTTAAAAACTATTTTAGGCAACGCTTTGATCAAATTACCACGCCAATTCAGTATATTCAAGATTTTAGTGGTACTTGGAATAAAAGATCAAATCATTTAACTTATAGTTTTCAAAATGCGTATGATAATTTTTCTCAAATTGATGGTTCCTTAACCAATCCTGGCAGAAAAATTACTCATTCAGGTGAAATAATATATGATCTTACGAATAGATTTGTCGCAGAAAAGCTAGGAATTTTTTTATCTGTATTTGCTCTTTTTTGTTTACCACCTTTTCGTGCTAGAACTAATATAGCTATGAATCATTTGTTTCCTAAAACAAGAATTTATGGAAGAGTGGCGCAACAATTTCCAGTTAGACTGCTTATTACTAAAAAAATAGCTAAGTTATATGGAAATCCTATTCTTTCGATTATGGTAGGAACCTATCTGATAGGAATGCATGTAGGTCAACATTTAAAAGACTCTTATGAATTAAAGCAAAGAAATCCTAGACTTTTTGAAAAATTACAATTAATGAATAGAGAATTTTCCAACTCCTCAATGCATTTAGATTTTCTTGACTCCGTTCAAAGAACTTCTATGAAAAATAAGCTATAATTAAATATACATAAATAAACTAAAATTATAAAATTTTTTAAATTTATATTGATTATTTTTTTTATATTATATATTTAATTTTTGTAATTTTAATGAAATATTATTTGTAATAAAGGAGAAAAAAATGAAATATATTATATCTTTTTTTGTAATTATTTTAACAATAATATCGAATACAAGTTTTGCGGGTGTTTTTATTAATACAAATAAATCTGAAAATTTTAGTGATAATTTATTCTTAGATAACATGACAGATGAAAATAATGTAAAAAATTACAAATTAATTGAAGGAGATATTTTAGAAAAAGTATATAATAAAAACAACTTTAGTGCTCCTTTAAATTATTCAAAGCATCATTGGAATAACGGCATTATATATTACTCTTTTAAACTATTTACTCATAGAAATAAATATTATAAAATTAGAAACTTTAACCAACATGAAATCGATATCATACGTCATGCTATGAATGAATTAGAGAAAATAGCTGATATAAAATTTATAGAAGTACACCATAAACCTAATCATAATTACTTAGAAATTATGATTGATACTGGTTGCTTTTCTGGTATTGGAGCTGATTATCCACAGACTGTTTCTTTAGGTGAAGGTTGTGTGTATCCACATATTATTCAACATGAATTAATGCATGCTTTAGGTTTTTTACATGAACAAAGCAGAGCTGATAGGCATTATTATGTAAGAATAAATAAGGAAAATATAATTCCTGGTAAAGAAAATAATTTTGAATTAGGTCATAATTCAACTGTACAATTTGGTATGTATGATTATTATTCTATAATGCATTATGCTTTAAATGCATTTAGCAAAGATCCAAGAAAATTAACAATAGAACCCATTTTATCAGGCGTATACTGGCATTATATAGGTAATGTAAGAAATTTAAGCGAGCTAGATAAATATGCACTTCAAAGAGCATATGACAAAGCAAATTATAAATAATTTAATTTTCTAAATTGAATTAAAAATTGAAATCCTATTAATGAGACTAAACCACATAAAAAAATCGTTGCTGTCATTGGTATAGCAGAACCATTATGAAATGAGCTCACAAGTAGAGAAGTAAAAAATGCTGCACTCCATTGAAAACAACCATAGAATGCTGAAGCTGATCCTGCATGTTGATTTTGCTGACTTAAAGATATTGCTATTGAATTAGGACTTATAAAATTTAAACTCGATATAAATACAAACAAAGAAATAAAAATACCAATAATAGACCAATAAATTATTGAAAAGAAAAGAACACTCATACTAGAAAGTGAGGCTATTTTTATACTTAAGGAACAGATACTTTCTGGAGAAAATTTTTTAAGTAGTAATTTATTTATTTGAGCTGCTATTAAAAGTCCTAATCCATTTAAACCAAAAACCATTCCGTATTCTTTCTGATTTAAATGAAAAAGTTCAATAAAAACAAAAGGTGAACCTGCGATATATGCAAACATCCCTGCTCTGACAGCAACATCTGGAATGAGATAGCCGATAAATTCTCTCTCTCTTATGAAATGAAAATATTTTAAGGTTACTGCTTTTAAAGAAAGAGTATTATTTTTATGAAAATTTGTTTCTGGTAGAAATAATATTATTAAAATGATGCATAAAAAATTTGCAAGTGCTAAAAAGTAAAATATAAATCGCCATCCAAAAAATTGATTTATAAATGCGCCTATTGAAGGAGCGACTATTGGTGCAATACCCATTACAAGAGCCATATTTGAAAGTATAATTGCAATTTGTCTTTTCTCAAATAAGTCTCTTATAATTGCTCTTGAAATAACCATACTAGCGCAGCCACCAAACGCTTGGAGAATTCTGAATACAATAAAAAGTGAAATATGATTCGCTAACGCACATCCTATCGTTGCTAAGAAATAAAGAAACATACCTGCTAGTAAAGGTTTTTTTCTACCATATTTATCAGAAAGTGGACCGTAGACTAATTGCCCTAAAGCCATCCCAATAAAAAATAAAGATACTGATAATTCAATACTAGATATACTTGTTTTCAGTTCATTTTGCATATTTATAAAAGCAGGCAAATACATATCAATTGTTAAAGGATCAAAAGCGGTTAAAGCACCCAACAAAATAACTAGCCAGAATTCTTTATTTGTTTGTTTAGAATTATTGTTTTTCATAATCTTTTTCCTAAATATTAGAATAGTTTATTTATTAAAAATTTTTAGAAAAGGCAATGTTTTTTAGTTAAAGTAATTTTACTTACCAAATATATCAGTTTAATTTTTGACATCATTAGGTAAAATTTTCTCACTTATTCCGAATACTCAAAGCATTTTTATATGAAGGAGGGTGCAATGGATTTCATAAGTTTTTTAATTTCTGTAACAATGCTTTTTCAAAATTCAGGCGAATTAAATAATTACTATTTTATTGATGGTGATATTTTATTACCAAAAGATAATAATATTGTACCTAATGCAGCCTTAATTGATAGTTCAAAATATTGGAAGAAAGGATTAGTGTATTTTTCTTTTAGTAATAAGAAAATACATAGTGAAAATTCAAAGAAATTAATAAGAGAATCAATGTCTGAACTCAGCCAAATTGCCAATATAAAATTTATTGAAGTTGATTCAAATGAAATTTCTAATTATCAAAATTATGTAATTATTAATAATGAGGCAGGCTGTTTTTCTACTGTGGGTGCATTTCAAAATGGGTACATATCACTTCTCGATCCAGGTGTGCAGGGAGCTCCTAGCTGCATG
>CAYSZE010000316.1:0-5341 GCA_964435255.1 uncultured Oligoflexia bacterium | reverse complement strand
ATCATGTTAAGAGTTATATCTCTGAAGTAGAAAATAAAAATTCAATAATAAAAAATGAAATTGATAAAATTAATGTGGTTAAACAAGATTTAATAACAACAATTGATAAAATTAAAAATTCAAATAATTCTCCTATAACGTTTTTATATAATTTAAAAAATATAAATTATGCTAGCCAAGATTTTAGAGAAATAGAAAATAAAATTTCAAATTCAATAGCTGAAATATCTGCTGTATTAGATAAAATATTATCTAATAATTCACTCCGTAGTTTCGATGTTAGAATAAATAATATAAAAAATAAATTGATAAATATGAAAGATATTTTGTCTAAATTATCAGTAGTTATTAAAGATCTTGAGAATTTAACAAAATTAGAAAATGATTCAGTTTTTTTGGTTTCAGATAAAGTTAAAAATTATCTTTCAGTAGTTGAAAAAATAAATCATATTCCGTTTTTAAATTCAGAACTTCAAGAGGTAATTTCTTTATTTTCAAGTATAAAAACAGATTATGAATTTATAAATAGAAACTTAATCAATGTTACTGATGGTGTAAAAATAATTGATAATTATGATGAACATTTTACTGAAAATGCAACAGAGTCATATGATGCAATAATGACTGATATTGAAAATATGACAACTGAAAAAAGTGGTAGTGATCTTATTTTAGGTTTTGCAGAGAATTCCCATTTTATTCCAGCAATTGTGCTAAAAAATTACTTTTTAAGTGAAAAACATCAGCATATTCATCTTTCTGATTTAAAAGGAAACATTTTAACTACAAAAAATGGTTCGTTATATGAAGATAATTATGACGATTCATCCGTGATAAATAAATTATTAATTGATACATATAAAATGAAATTAGAAGATTCATCCTTTAGTTTTGAAAGTAGTGCATTAATTTCTTCTGTTAAAAATGTTATTGGTAATACAAAGTCTAATTTAATAAAAGGTAATAAAAATAATAATATTATTTATGGTGAAGGTGGTTTAGATAAATTACATGGAATGAGTGGTGATGACATACTCTCTATTCACTTTGATTCTGGGTTTCCGTCAAATAAAAAAGATTATATTTTGAAAAAACTATTCCATGAAAATTCATTAGAAGAATTTAGTTCTATGGTTTCTGGTGGTGAAGGTTATGACAGTTATTTGTATAGTTTTGCTGAGAATGAAATAAATAACTCGACTTATTTATCTATTATTAGCAATGATGATGAAAAGAAAAATTTAGATAATTTAGTTTTCAAGGATAAAGAACAAAAAATAAAAAATATTGTATTTTCAAAATTTATTGATACTAAGTTTAATAAAAATCATCTAAAAATTGAGTTTTTAGATGTACACCAAAATAATACCTATATTGTTATTGTAAAGAATTGGTTCGAGTCAGAAACTAATAGACACTTGCAATTGCAATTAGGTGAATATTTAAGCTTATCTGAAAGTACTTTACAGCAAATATCTAATGTTCTATTAAGGAAAGAAGCTAAGGAATTTACAGTAAATTTGCAGCATAATACAAATGATTTAAGATCTAATACTTTTAATATTTTAAACTTCTTTGATATTGACGATAAACTAAAATTTGAAAAGGTAATATCAAATTCAAAAACGCTTAATTTTAAAATAGGCAGAATTGAAAATGATCTTTATATACATTTTATTGAAGGAAAAAGTAATTTCATTTATGCGAAAATTAAAGATTATTTTTATTGGAAAGATACTATTATTCAAGAGTTAGAATTTGAAATAAATGATGAAATTGTTTTAAATTCACAAGAGTTAGATAAAATTTTAACTGATTTAATTGATGGTGAATTTGTTGAAGTAGCAAAATAAATTTAAATAATAATTTAATAGGAAAATATATGAAAATTATAAAATCATTATTCTATTCAGCTTTGATTTTGAATGTATTACTCTTAGAAAAAAAAGTAATTGCAGTTAACATAAATTGTGCAAATAAGAACTTTATTATTGACTTTAAACAAAATGAAGGATTGATTAAGTCTAAAAATACTAAAGAATATAATAAATTTGAGAGTGCACATGAGTTTTTGAACAAAATAGTTCTGTATTATGAGTTATTTGATTCTAATAATTTTTTAGTTAGAAAGTATAGAGAGTATGTTTTTAGGTTGATTTTTGCTACATCTAAAATATCTCGTATTAAAGAACTTGTGGAAAGTAAACCTTTAAAATTTTCAAAAAATAAAGAAATTATTGAGTTAAATAAATCGTTAATAGATGAGATTAATTACTTTAAAATTAATTATGAAAAAATTGAAACTGCAAATTTATTAAATTCAGCTAATAAAGATTTAGCTGATTTGAATCAAAAAATAGAAATAAATGGTATTTCTAGTTCAGAATATAAAGAATTAATTAATAAAAAAGAAGTTTTAAGTAAGAAAATTGAAGATTTAAATAAGCAATTAAATCGTCCTCTTAATATTGAAGGGCAATTAGTTGTTAATGATTTTTCTTATAATATTAATGGAGAAACAAAATCTTATAGAGATTTACCAAATATTACTGATAAAAATATTTTATTTTCTATTTTGGATAAAATTTATGCGGACTTAAAAATAGTGATTTTTAAAAATATTTCAAGTCTTACTGAATATGAGCAGAATGAACGTTTGAATTTTATGAATCAAACTAAAACATTTTCATATGCAGAATTTAAAAATAATAATAGTGAAGTTTCTCTATATTATTCAATCAGTGGGCAAAATTTTTATTTTAAAAAACCGACTGCTGAATTGAAAAATAATTTGTTAAATAAAGTTAATAGTAGTGATTATATTTTTACAAGAGAAAAAATAAAAGACAAAATTGAAATAATAGATACACTATTAAATAATGATATTAGGTTAGTAAGTCAAATTGATAAGCATTTACTTCCTGCCATTAATACAGATAAAAAAGTTATTAGTCTTACTAATGAAAGTGTAAAAAACTCAAATGAATTTAATATATATAAAGATCTGCCAATAAATTATGGAAAAAGTACTGATGAAATTTTGACAGATTTTATTGATCTTAAAAATAATCAGGAACTAGGTTTGCAGACTATGCTTGCATTTAAAAATGGTAATGATGTTTTGGACAGTAAAGCAAGAAAATATGATTCAGAATTTAAATTATTAAACCAATTCTTATACGATACTGAAAATAATGCCAACCTACAGGGAGAGCTCGTTGTTTATACTTCAAAACCAGCTTGTAATTCTTGTATTACTGGATATGAGTCATTTAAAGAAAATAGGCCAAATGTTAAATTAAAAGTTATTGCATTAGCTACTGAACTTGAAGCTGAAATGAAAAGTAACTATCTACAAATGCATGCCAAAAAAACTGATTAGAAAGTATTCGCTTTAGCTTCAATATGGGGTTTTTGTGATTTTATTTTACGCACAGTGAAAAAGAGACTGAATAAAGTAAATATTATAAATCCCCAAGCAAATCCTTTTGTCGAGTAATTTTGCAGTAAAAGCCCGCCAGCTAGTGGTCCTATGGCAGCTCCCAAATTCGTTAGGTCAAGGAGGCCAAAAGCAACCCCTTTGTTTTTTTCGCCTGCCAATTCAGCAGTTAAGACACCTGAGACAGGAAAAATTAAAATTTCTGATATTGATAAAAAAATAACAAAACTTACTATTAAATGTTTTGAAATAGGAGTGAATAATAAACAGCTACCTGCTAATAAGTTGATTATAAAACCTGTCATAAAGACATTTTTTTGTCTCATTTTTTTTGTTATTAAATAAATAAATGGTTGGAGAATTATTACTATTATTGCATTTAGGCTAAGCATCCAGGAAAAAAATAATGTACCATCAATGAAGTTATCAGATATAATTAAAGCAAGATTTGTATTCATTTGTACATAAATCATAGAAAAAATACTGGTACTTATAAGTAGATATAAAAATGCTCTGTTTTTTATATGAATAGAAAATGCGTTAAGAAAGTGGGATATTTTATTTTCAACATATTCCTTTTTATCGTCCAGTTGAAATTTTTTTAATGACCCCACTAAGATAAAAAAATATATAAAATATGCAATAGAGGTTAATAAGAAAGCTTCGGCATTTGCTGCTATTCCTGCATAAGCTCCTAGTAAAGGGCCGATCGCAGCACTTAAATTAATAGCAATATAACGCATATGCATAAATTTTATATTTTCTTCTGGTGTTTGAGCTAACTCTGTTAAAATTACTCGTGATATGGGAGTGAAGAAAGCTGAAGAAAATCCATTTAACAAATTAAAAAGCGCAAATAAGATAATTTGTATTTCTATAAACTTAATGTAACTAATTAAGTAAAAACATATAAATATAACTCCTGATGCTAAAACAGAAAAAATCATAATTGTTCTTTTTTTAAATATGTCTGAAAAGTAACCACCAACGAGACCTCCTATGCAGATTGCTAACGGCTGGAGACCTACAATAAGACCAATCATAGTAAGCGATAATTTTATTTTGTGGTGGAGGAATAATGTTAAGAATGGCATGCTTAAAATGGCTGCTGCTTTTGTCCAAAATACACCAAATAGAATAGTATAAAGGAATAGACGGTTATTTTTTTGCATAATTTGTCTCAATTGTTTTTAGTCTAATATGAGGTGTGTTGTTTTTTAATAATTGCATTAATACATTTTCTATCATTAAAAACATATTTGCAACTTATATGGTAAAAATATTTATTTTAATATGAGAATTGAAATATAATTTTGTTTGTTTGTAAATTTTATAAATGTTAATAGATTTAACAAAAAAATGAGATTCCCGTATTTCACAGATTTTTGACGAGTCAAAAATCTTTTAAATTTGATGTATTTAAAAAATATGGTTAAAGATAATAAGATAATTTAGTAATAGGATTATTGATTTTTTAATCAATTAAATAAAAGCAAAATATTTTATATTAAAATTATGTTTATAAATATACTTAATAAGTAATATTATTTTTTGTAGTTTAAAGTATTTTACTACTTAAATAAAAATAACAATATTGGTAACAATTATTTTTGTTATTTTTTGTTTGTATTTATTGTTGTTTTTATTAAATTTCTTGTCTAATTGATTTTTTTGATATTTTTTAATTTATTTAAAAAAACTTATATATTATCATGTGATATAAAAGTATTGATTATTGTATGCTGCATAATTATAAAATCGTTACATAAAATTAAAAATCAATTAAAATTTGGTTAAAAAAAATTTGATAATATATTCTCTAAGTGATACCAAATTTATAAATATTTTTTCTTAAAAATATTTATTCGTTTATAACAAGGAGAAATTATGAAAAAAATATTA
>CAYSZE010000315.1:0-3171 GCA_964435255.1 uncultured Oligoflexia bacterium | reverse complement strand
TTAATTTTAGAGATCCCATTTTTAGCAACCTTAAAGTAAGACAAGCTATTGCGTATGCTATCGATAGGAAAAGTATTTTACAATTTAGATTACAAGGACAAGGAGTGCTTGCTAATGGCATGTTCCCACCAACCCATTTTTATTATGATAATGGTATCCCTGACATCCCCTTTAATCCCCAAAGAGCAAAAACTTTGCTAAAAGAAGCAAGCCTGCCAGAACCAATTGTTTTTCCAATTAAAGTATCAAACAGTAACAAATCGATTGTTGAAGTTGCCAAAGCAATTGCCGCAAATTTAAAAGATGTTGGCTTTGCACCTACAGTTGAAATGCTTGAAAATAGTGTCTTTGCAGATCAAGTCAAAAAAGGCATCGCAAAAGTTTGGATATCACCCTGGGTTGGTTTTAAAGATCCCGATCATTTAAGATTTGTATTTGCCACAAACATGGTACCACCTGCTGGTGGCAATCGTGGCGCCTACTCAAATACGCAAGTTGATGAATTGTTACAGGAAGGAAAAGAAGAAATAAATAAACAAAAGCGAAAAATAATTTATGATCAAGCACAAAATTTACTCGCTGGCGAACTCCCATATGTTTATTTATGGCATAGTCTTAATGTGGCTGTTGTTTCTAAAAACATTGAAGGATTTAGATTATATGCAGATGGCAGATATTGGTCGTTAGTAAGTGTGACAAAAAAGTAAAGGTACAAAATGGCTAAAGTTTTGTTTCAACGTTTTTTACAATTAATTGCCGTTCTTTGGGGAGTTTCTTCCATCGTTTTTTTTCTGCAACGCATGATTCCAGGTAGCCCAGCTGATAGCATTTTAGGAACAGATGCATCTGAAGCAGATAAACTTGAATGGCTCACTCGCTATGGATTTAATGAATCAATTTGGAAACAATATGTTAATTTTATAATTAATTTATGCCAAGGAGATTTAGGGAAAAGTTATGCTGGATTTGCACCTGTAACAGACATCATTTTACCAAGATTGTGGGAAACCATGCAACTTGCTACAGTCGCCTTTTTATTTTCAATTTTGCTAGCGACTATTATTGGAATAATCAGTGCTGCCTATGCTGGAAAATTTACAGATAAAGCATCTGCTATTGTTTCTTTATTAGCTATCTCGGCTCCAAGTTTTATAATAGGCCCTGTGCTCATGTGGATATTTGCTGTTAAGTTTGATGTTTTTCCATTAATGGGTAATTTAGGTCCGAGTTCCTTTGTTTTACCAGCTATAACTTTAGGTGCATCGTTAGCTGCATTTTCAAGCCGCATGATCCGCAGCGGAATTGTTGATGTCTTGCAAGAAGATTACATCCGCACAGCAAAAAGCAAAGGGCTATCTCAATACAATATTCTCGTAAAACATGCCCTTAGAAATGCTTTTTTACCAACATTAACTGTACTAGGAATGCAACTCGGAGTTCTGCTAAGTGGAACAGTTATAACGGAACAAATTTTCAATTGGCCAGGACTAGGAAGCTTAGTCGTAGAAGCTGTGCAACAAAGAGAATACAATATTGTATCTGGCTGTGTAATTATTATGGCTACTATTTATGTAGCTTGTAACCTTTTGGTAGATATATTATATCGCGTTTTTGATCCAAGGGTAAGACTAACATGAAAACAATTACACTCCGCTTTTTAAAAATTGCTTTGAAAGATAAAACCACAATTTTTTCTGGTCTTATTCTTATTTTTTGGGTTATTCTTGCTTTAACTCCTTTATTAATTCCAGCACTAGGTAACATTCCTATAAGTTTACAAGAGAGACTGCAAGATCCTTCAAATAAATACTGGCTTGGTGTTGATGGTAACGGTCAAAGTGTTGGTTTACTTATCATGAATGGGGCTTCAACATCTTTAATTGTAAGTCTATTTACCGTGAGTATGTGCCTGATTGTTGGTATACCTATGGGAGCTATTGCTGGCTTTTTTGGGGGTAAAATTGATATCATTATTTCCCGATTTATTGACATTCTTTTAGCTTTTCCACCAATGGTTTTACCAATTGCAATTATGGCTTTTTTCGGTGGAGGATTATTAAATGTTGTAGTTGCGCTAAGCATAACAGGTTGGGTCAGTTATGCGCGGGTTGTGCGCGGACAATTTTTATCATTTAAAGAAAGAGAATTTGTTGTTGCTGCAAAATCACTTGGTGCATCTAATAAACGAATTATGTTTAAACATATATTTCCAAATACTATTTCTCCGCTCGCAGTACAAGCCACTTTTTCTCTTGCGAGCGTTATTATTGCAGAAGCGGGATTAAGCTTTTTAGGTCTGGGTGTCAGCCAAGCACATGTCAGTTGGGGAGGATTACTAAATTCAGCAAGAGATTATTTGACATCAAATCCATATCTTGCTTTTTTTCCTGCCTTTGCTTTGTTTTCAATAGTTGCAAGTTTAAATTTTATTGGGGAAGCTTTACGTCTTACTTTTGATCCTAAAAGTATAGGCGCTGGTAGAATGTAATATCTATATAAAAAAAATTATCACTCCGTTTATCTACTAATTTGGTAATCTACAACTAAATATTTAAATACGAATTGTTTATATTTTTAAATCACACAAAATTATTTGAAAATCTTTAAAAATTACACACTTTAAATTATATATTTATCTAAAAATTTATTAAAGATTACCAATATAAATATATAAAATTAAAGAACAAATAACCAATTAGAATAGACAAACAATTAAAGATCCTGTAATGAATCATGTAATGTTGAAACAAAATGCTCTAGTTAATTTATTGAGGTGTATTTTCATGCAAAGATTTGTTACTTTTTTGTTCTTATTTTATGGAGCTATTTTTTTTCAACTATCTTGTTTTGCAAATTGTAAAAAAGTTAGATTTTCAAATATAGGATGGACTGATATATCTGCTTCTACCGCAGTTGCATCGGAAATTCTTACTGTTTTAGGGTATGAACCAAAGTCAACTATTCTTTCCATCCCAATGACATATGCAAGTTTGAAAAATAAAGACATCGATGTTTTTTTAGGTAACTGGATGCCTTCCATGTCCGCAGACATTAAACCGTATCTCGCTCAAGGGACAGTTGAAACAATTGGCACAGTGCTAAAAGGTGCAAAATATACATTAGCAGTCCATTCATATGTTTATGATGCTGGTGTTAAAACATTCAATGATT
>CAYSZE010000314.1:0-4037 GCA_964435255.1 uncultured Oligoflexia bacterium | reverse complement strand
TCCTAAAGACAAAGCGGCACAAACTAATTTCTCTAAAGCATTAAATAAATTTACGAAAGAAGACCCTACATTCCGCGTTTCTCGTGATGAAGAATCTGGTGAAACAATTATTGCTGGTATGGGTGAGCTTCACCTTGAAATTTATGTTGAACGTATGAAGCGTGAGTTCAACTGTGAAACTATTGTTGGTAAACCACAAGTTAACTTCCGTGAAGCACTGACACAACGTGCTGAAATCAACTACACACATAAAAAACAATCAGGCGGTTCTGGTCAGTTTGCTCGTATTGTAGGTTTCATGGAACCTTTAATAGACGCTGGCGATAAAATTTATGAATTTTCTGATGAAACTGTTGGTGGATCTATTCCAAGACAATTTATCCCAGCATGCGAAAAAGGTTTCGTAGAGCAAATGAAAAATGGTCTTCTTATTGGAGCCCAAGTTGTTGGCGTAAAACTTATCGTGAATGATGGTTTACACCACCCTGTGGATTCTAATGAAATGGCATTTAAAACATGTGCTATGACTGGTTTCCGTGAATCTTATATGAATGCTAAACCAGTTATTCTAGAACCAATCATGAAAGTTGGTATTGAAGGACCTGAAGAGTTCCAAGGAACAATGATGGGACTTATCAATCAACGTCGTGGTGTGATTATGGGATCTTCTGGTAATGGTGGCTATTGCCAAATAGAAGCTGAAGTTCCTTTGACAGAAATGTTTGGTTTTTCTACAGACCTTCGTTCAGGAACTCAAGGTAAAGGTGAGTTTTCTATGGAATTTGCTAAATACGCAGCAGTTCCTCGTAACGTTCAAGAAGATATGGTTGCTAAATATAAAGCAAAAAGAGCAGCGGAAAACAAATAATATTTTTTCAAAGTTTATTTGTTTTATTTAAAAACCACATGAGTTAAAATTATTTAACTCATGTGGTTTTTTTGTGTTATTTTACCTAAAATAACGTATTTGCCATTTTGGGTGACAAGAAAAGGGGATTTTATGAAAGTTACGAGTGAGCTATCGAGTGGGTTATCTTCTTTAGTTCAGTTAAATGGCACCATCTTACAGCAATTAAGAATTCACAAAAATAGTGTTAGATTATGGGGTTTTGAAAAGATTACCAATATCATTTCGGAACAGAAACAAGTTATTTCTCAGCATCAGGATATTTTAATTACGTACATGTTAAAAGCAGAATACAACTTAGATTTACAAAATTTAGGTAAATTAAATATTGGACAAACAGTTGAAGAAATTTATGTGTCAGATCGAGCAATGGCAACAAGCTGTTATGAGTTGATAAATAAAGTATATAATGTAGCCCAAGATTTTGAAATAAAAAAATGCTTAGAGGAAATGTCATTGGCACAAAAATCTTATGTTTCATGTATGACTCAACAACTAGAGTTAGTACGGCAAATGGGCTCACAGTTGTATTTAGCGACGAGAGGTTAGTTTTGTTATATATTTAGCTTTTTTTTGTTTCCAATGTTTTGAATTATATTGCGTCTTTAAATGCATTATTGTTTGTAGTGATGTTTTTTCTAATTCTTGGATTTGTTTATTAATTAAAGACATATATTCTATAATTTCTTTAAATTTTATATCATGAAAATTAGCTTTTTGTTGAAAATAATTTTTTTCTTTTAGCAACATTCTTTGTTGTTTAATGATATATTCGTTACTTTCTGTTTGCTTTTCATAAATTTCTTTTAATTTATGGTTTGTTTCTGCTACAAAATCTTCATTTTTTTCCTTTTGGTAAAGTTCATAAGCAGACTTTAAATTTTTATTTATATATTTCTTATTTTCTGAGATTTTTTTTACAATATTTTTATATTCAAGCTTGTCTTCTTTTTTTTCTATACTTGCTTTTATCGTTTCTTCTTTAGGTAGTTCCTTATATATTTTATCAGAAAAACTATAATTTTGTTGAAATTGATTTCGTTGATGGTTGAGGAGTTCGCTTAATTTATAAAATAATCTGTTGCGAGTATCAATTTTTCTTTTTTCAAATGAAAAAACTCCTTTACTCGTTAGCTGTGAAAGCCTCGAACGATTGACTCCTAAAATATCGGCAGCTTCTTCTGCGCTGATGGTAAAACTTTCGTAAGCTGGCTCTTCATTTTCAAAACAATGGGTTATAATAGTTGGTTGAGGTGTATTTGTCTCAATCGTTTCAGTCATATTTTCAGACCTTATTAGTATGTTTGTTTTTAATTCATTTGGACAGTTTATTCACTATAGCATGTCTTGCCATAAGGCTTCGGCTATCAAGGAATAATAATTTTCTTGTATACTTTATATATTCGCTCGTTTTATGTATATAGCAATAGTCTTTTTATTACTTTATATGAAAGTAACCACACTATTATGAAAAAAATATCATTAATAATAATAAGTTATATTGCTTTTGCCGCATGTACTATTAGTTTAGATTCGCAACCAACACCTGCTAAAAATACAACAAAGCAAAAGTTGAATGAAAAAATAGTAGATGAAGAATGCAAAAAGGGGAATTCCGAAGCATGTGAACTAGATGAATGGATTCAAAAGAAGAAAAAGGAACAGAATAAGAAAATTATTGATGAAAGTGGTATTAGGGATAGACGCTAAATATTTATTGATTTATTTGTTATTATGAAATAAATAATCCTCTGATTTTATGTATAATAAGGGGATTAAATGCAAAAAATAAAGGTTTTAATAAATTATTTTAAAATTTTAGTATGCGCATTTTCCTTTATTTCATGTAGCTCTAGTACAAAAAATTATGAAAACTTTAAGCAGCAGAATACAAAAAAGCTTTTAGTTTTATATGCTTCTGATGATCCGCTTTGGTTGCCTTATTTTTCTACAGCATTTACAAGAAGAATGCAAAAAGACGGATTATACGATTCATTTGAGAATCCTGATCTCAATAAAGAATGGCTATTAAATAGTATAGGCCATTTAAAAGATATCCATGTCGAAGAAAAACTAACTCAATTTGGTACGAAATTAAGAGATGTTTTTTTATCTGGAAAATATGCAAAAGCCTATAAATTATCGAACCAGTACATGCAAGAAGCAATATATTTGTTAGCAAATCAACCTGCCTCGGTGTCTTATTCCTATGCTATTTTATGCTTTTGGGCTTCAGTTGCAAATTTAAAATATTCGAAGTCTAATGCCATTAAGTATGGAATTATTTATGAAAAATATCTACCTTTAAACCTAAAAGACGCTCTAGAATCTGAAGTCCATGATAACCTAATAGATCAATTAAAAGACTTAACAAAAATATATATTGCTAAACAAACCATTGTTCATATTACAAATATAAGAAATTGTAATGTTTATGTGAATGGACAAGAATTAAAAACATCTAAAGTTTTGCTGCCACCAAAAATGTATAGTGTGGTTACAGCTTCTTGTGCAAATGGGTTATTTTCTCAAGCAATTACAGCTGAAAAATATAAAACTGTAAAAATTATGCCATATTATCCTGCGTCTTTTTTTAAAATGCCGCCTCTTTCCACTTTACCTAAAGAGTTGCTTGCAAATTTTAAATTGTCTTCTGTTTTGCTTGTTTTTTGGTCACATGGCGGCAAATATCTTGAAGTAAAATTGGTTGATCCCAAAGTGTTTTTTGTTGTTGCTAAAACACATATAGATCTCTCTTCTAAGAAAAATGTTGATGAAGCAGGAGATTTGCTCATCTCATTTTTAAAAACAAATTCAACTTTCATTTCTAAAAAGTGAACCCTTCCCTTGACCTGTTCTCTTATATAGCCTATCTCCACAAAACGAATGCTGGTTGTCAAAAGCTTGTCGTTTTTTCGACCTTTTTTTAATCTTTTTTAGTAAAAGTATCTGCTTATTTCATATGCTTTTTTTATTTAATGCCTATTAAATTTGAAGATCTTTGCGTTCTGAACTTTTCTACCTACGCTATTGACAGCGTGTTTTCTGATGCGTTAACACTATATATAACAAGTGTCGGCATTTTCATCCTGCATCATGGGATGCCGCAATTCCTCGCTAAGAAGATTTG
>CAYSZE010000313.1:0-11015 GCA_964435255.1 uncultured Oligoflexia bacterium | reverse complement strand
AAAGATCTGGGAACAGCAATTATTATTATTACTCACGACTTAGGAGTGGTTGCGGGCATTTGCGACAATGTTTTAGTTATGTATGCTGGTAGAACTATGGAACAAGGTTCTGTTGAACATATATTTTATCAACCAAAACATCCTTATACCCAAGGTCTGTTAAAATCTATTCCTAAATTAAATGATGAAACCTATGATGATTTGCCGACTATCCCTGGTAATCCCCCAAGCTTACTTGAACTACCGCTAGGTTGTGCATTTCAAGAGCGTTGTTTATTTGCTATGGAACAATGTGGCATAAAACCACCTCCTTTAAAGGCAATCGATCAAAATACGAAAAAAGCATGCTATAAGGAGTTTTTAACATGAGTCAAAAAATACTAACGGTTGATAATTTAAAAGTTTATTTTCCTATTCAAAAAAAAGGCTCGTGGTTTAAAAAAGTCACTCTCAAAGCTGTTGATGGTGTCAGTTTTGATTTGCATGAAGGTGAAACATTAGGAGTTGTAGGGGAATCGGGTTGTGGAAAATCGACATTAGCTAGAGCGATTATGCGTTTACTGCCAACAACAAGTGGCTCTGTAACTTTACTAGAAAGAAATTTATTAGAATTAGATAAAACGCAAATGCGTGAAGCTAGAAAAGACATCCAAATGATCTTTCAAGATCCGCTCGCTTCTTTAAACCCAAGAATGACTGCTGGGCAAATAATAGCAGAACCCTTAAAAACTTTTTTTCCCAAAATATCTCAAAAAGAAATTAAAGAAAAAGTAACAGACCTTATGAATTTAGTTGGTCTTATTCCAGAACATATCAATAGATATCCGCATGAATTTTCAGGAGGACAATGCCAACGTATTGGTATAGCTCGAGCTTTAATTCTTAACCCCAAAATAATTGTTTGTGACGAACCAGTAAGTGCTTTAGATGTCTCTATTCAAGCACAAATTGTTAATTTATTAAAAAAATTACAAAGAGAACTAGGACTCACTCTCGTTTTTATTGCCCATGACTTGAGTATTGTTAAACATATCAGTGATCGTATTATGGTCATGTATTTAGGGAGACCTGTCGAAATTGGGACAAGACAACAAATTTACAATGCACCACAGCATCCCTACACAAAGGCTTTATTATCATCTGTGCCTATACCTGATCCTAAGTTAGAGAAAAATAAAACAGTCCAAATATTACAAGGTGATTTGCCTTCCCCCATAAACCCACCGAGTGGTTGTCGTTTTAGAACACGTTGTCCATTAGCTGAGGCAAAATGCGCAATGGAAGAACCCTTTTTAAAACAAGTTAAGTCTGGGGCTCATGCTAGTTGTTTAATTATTAATTAATTTTAGGTTTCTAACTACGAAATACTTTTAATGATACAGGAGCTTGTACGGTTGGAAGGATAACAATTTCATCTAAATTAACATGCTTGGGTTCTTTTAATGTTTTTAAAATCACTCTTGCTATATCTTTTGCTTGCAAACAATCTACCCCTTCGTAAACTTTTTCCGCAGCAGCTTTATCTCCCTTAAAGCGGACTAAACTAAAATCGGTTTGAACCATACCAGGAGAAATGACAGAGACCCGAACATTATTTTCATTTAATTCTTGGCGTAATGCTGTAGAAAAAGCTCTTACAGCAGATTTGGTCGCACAGTAAACTGCACCACCTGCATAACTGTAATGACCTGCAATACTTGCAATATTAATTATATGACCTTTAGCGTTTTCTATCATTTTTTTAGAAACTGCTGCTGTTAATTTAAATAAGGCTGTTACATTGGTATTTATCATTGCATCAATATCTGATTCATTTATAGTATTCATATGCTCACGTGTTAAAGCTAGGCCAGCATTATTAATAAAAATATCAGTATTAAACACATTCTCTTTTTCTAAAGTTTTTAAGAAATCATGTGATTCTAAATCAACTTGTAAAGTTTTAATTTTTACTGTTGGAAAAAGATCATTTAATTCTTTTTTTAATTGTTCTAACTTTTCAATTCTTCTGGCTATTAATATTAAATGAACACCTTCACGAGCAAGCCAAGCCGCAGTTGCTAATCCAATTCCAGAACTTGCTCCTGTAATAACGGCAGTTTTACCTTGTAAACTTATGTCTTCACTATCTTCGAAAATATGATTCAGTAATTCCATATCTCTAAATCTCCTTCTCTGGATATTTTACTATTATCTTAGAACCATCTAAAGGACTTAAAAATTGCCAACAGTTATTCTCTAATTCAACAGCATTATATTCATTTAAAACAATTTTACCTTTTCCTCCAGGTATATCGAGTATGAATTCAGGAATACAAATTCCTGATATATTTCCTCGTAAGCTTTTAAATAAATTTAAAGCATTTTTAAGAGGTACGCGAAAGTGTTCTACTCCTTTTGCTAAATCAAGATAATGTAAATAATAAGGCTTAATCCCATGTTCAACTGCTGTTTTAAAAAGCAAAGATAATTTTTCCTTAGAATCATTAATACTTTTTAATAAAACTGCTTGCAGTAATAAAGGGAATCCATGCTCACGTAACAATTTTAAAGCGTGTTGTGATTCTTTCGTAAATTCATAATGCGAATTCATATGGACAACAAATATTATTTGCTTTTGTATTTCTTTTAATAGTTGAATAAGATCGGTATTAATTCGCGAAGGAAGAACAGAAGGAATACGAGTGTGAAAACGAATTACTTTAACATGTGCAATTTTATTTAAATCATTTAATACAATTTTTAATTTTTGATCGGTTAAAGTAAGTGGATCTCCGCCAGTTAAAATAACTTCCCAAATATCTTCATTTCTTTCAATATAATTTATTGCTTTTGCATATTCATCAGCACTCATATTAAATGAAGAGTCAGATACTTTATATCTGCGAAAACAAAAACGGCAATAAGATGCACACATATAGGTTAATTTTAGTAATACTCTATCCTTATAACGATGAGTAATCCCTTCTACAGGTGTCCACGCTTCATCACCGATAGGATCTTCAAATTCTTCAGGTAAAAATGTCAGTTCATTTACTGATGGTACAAATTGCTTCGCAATTTCACCAATTTCCAAATGACTATTATCAGCAAAAATTTGTGGTACTCGAATATCAAAAAGTTCTTTTACAGCGGCAATTTTATTTTTATCATTTTCATTAATAACTTTTTTGTCTCTGAGTTGATCAACAGATATTAAACCTTTTGCAAGATCTTTTGCCCAATTTTTTTCTTCATAATTCATATTTTAATAGAACCAATAATTTTCTCTAAACTTTTGTTACTTATTGTGCTGCTTTGTTTTGCTCTCACAAAACTAAAAGTTATATTTTCCGTTGAAATTAAAGAAACATCTTGTGACATATCTTGCGGTTCATAACGGGAAAGCCCCCCAATTAAATAAATATTTAAATCTCTTTTATAATTTAAATTAACTTCTTCAATATGCGGTACATATAAAGATTCCCCACCACATTCTGCAATTACAATTTTTTTTGCTATTTGTGGCACATTAATATTTAAGACTTCCAATCTTGGCCAATCGATCTGTGCCGCTTCTTTTAATACTTGTCCAACAATTTCAGCAGCTTTTATAAAAATAGTGTCTTGTTTTTCTGCTGACAAGCCTTCAATATCTGCAGAAACAGCAATGGCTTTGTAACCCATAAGTGCAGCTTCGGTTGCAGCACCAACGGTACCACTGTAATTAACATCTATACCTACATTTAGCCCATGGTTTGTTCCTGATATAATGAAATCGGGGGGATTTTCACGTAAAATTTTGCTTAATGCAAGAGCAACACAATCAGCAGGTGTGCCATCGACAGCAAATTCATTTTCAGAAACTTTAAGCATTTTAATTGGTTGATAAAAAGTCATAGCATGCGATTGGGCACTCCGTTCGCCATTTGGTGCAACAACTGTTATTTTATGTCCTAAAGAATTTAAATATTTAGCTAAAATTTGAATTCCTTTTGCTTTATAGCCGTCATCATTACAAAGGAGTAAATGCATTGTGAAATGTCCTTCTTATTCTTGGTTAAAAGTACTGCTTTGTCTTTTTGCCTTGTTAAAAGCAACGCTCATCTATCCTATTTCATTTCAAAATTCACCACAGTTTTCTATAGAAAATCTAGCAAAATTCATGGATTGGTATACAAAAGTCCCTCACCCGATGGGGACAAAGGAACAATTTAAAATAGCTACTGAACTTAAGCAAACGTTAAAACGTATGGATTTACTTGTCCATGAAATAAGGTTTGAAGCAACAATTCCAAATTATAAGGCAAAAAAATTTGGGGGTGATGTTGAAACAGATAAAATGACTGGTAAAGCCACAGGTATCAATATCATTGCCACGAAAAAAGGGAAAGAAAATTGTAGTTTTATTATCGGCGGGCATTACGATACAAAATACTTTAAAGAATTTCGATTTATAGGAGCTAATGATGGTGGTTCATCTACTGTTCTTCTATTGGAATTGGCAAGAATTATGAAAAAATCCAAAGCCCCAGCAAATTCTTATGCAAATTCATGTGATATTCATTTCGTTTTTTTTGATGGGGAAGAAGCATTTTTAAACGACTGGAACGATGGCAAAAACTCATTAGGTATTGACGACAATACTTATGGCTCTAAAAATTTTGTTAAACACTTACAAAAAGATCAAAAAGGGAATTATCTTTATCAGAAAAAAAAGATTGAATTGGTTATGATTCTCGACATGATTGGCCATAAAAATCAGCAACTCTTTATCACAAAAGGATCAGACAATAAATTTGCCCAAAAGCTTCTCCAACAGACAAAAAATTTAGACATTTTTCTCGCGGGATTTCCTATTGAAGATGATCACACAGCTTTTTCAGAAAAAAATATTCCTTTTCTTCATATCATAGACTGGAAGAATTTAAGCGAATGGCATACAGCGCAAGATACAAAAGAAATCATTTCATTTGCAGGCATAAAAAAATTAGCCGACGCTATTTTACTTTTTCTTTCAACTGAAAGGTTACAAAATAATGGATAATAATATAGATACTTCAGAAAAAATTGCTCTCTTTTTGGGTGGCGGTCAATCTGGGAAAAGTTTTTTTGCCGAAAATTGTGCAAAAAAATGGGAAAATGTTTTATTTTACGCCACAGGCGGGCAAATAGAAAATTCACCTGAATGGGATTTAAGAGTAAAAAAACATAGGGAAAGAAGACCAGGACATTGGACGACAATAGAATACCCTATTGGTTTAGAAGAAGTCATAAAACATTGCCAAGACAACAAATATGATGTTTTATTAATTGACTGTCTCACTTTGTGGATGGGATGGCAAATAACTCAAAATATTCAGAATTATTCGCAAATGCAATTGCTAAAGCATTTAGAAACGGAATCTTTATATTTTATTAAACAGTTATCTGCTTTAACATGTCCTATTTTAATTGTTTCAAATGAAGTGGGAGAAGGAGTCATTCCTGGTAGTGAAAGTGGGCGTATTTTTCGTGAAGCTTTAGGTGCTATGAATTTTGCAATTGGACTAAAAGCAAAATGTATTACTTTTAGTATTGCTGGACAAACTCTTTTACTCAAATCACCAAATATAAAGTTTGACAATGGGTTTTGTCCGCTCGGATTAATAAATGAAGATTATATATTTTCAGAATTAACGAGTGTTTAAGAAACAGGAGAAATGAATGAATGCAGATAGACAACCACAAAATCAATTATTATTAAGTGAAAAATCTATTCAAGTTCAAAAAATGTTTGATAAAATATCAAATAAATATGATTTTTTAAATAGACTTTTATCTGCGGGCCAAGACATCCGTTGGCGCAATAAAATGATTACATCTTTTCCTAAAAGTTTAACTCGTTCTGGAATACTGTATGATGTTGCGTGTGGTACGGGAGATGTGCTTTTCCATACTCTAGCCAAAAGAAAAGATTTTAAAGAATTTTATGGCTTTGATATTTCTATCGGAATGCTCGAACAAGCAAGATTAAGAGCTAAAAAAAGTGACAATCTGCAAAACATTCATTTTGTTCAAGCTTCGGCAGAAATTTTGCCTGTAGAATCAGAGACCGCTGATTGTTTAACTATTTCCTTTGGCTTAAGAAATGTTGATAATCGAGAAGTCGCTTTAAAAGAATTTCAGCGGGTATTAAAAAAATCTGGTACCTTATATGTACTAGAATTTTTTAAAGCAGATAACACTTTATTTGCAAAATTTTTTGATTTTTACTTTAAAAAAATATTACCTAAAATTGGCGGTATTTTCTCTGATCGAACAGCATATGAATATTTACCAAATAGTGTTTCAACTATGCCCTCTGCTGAAAATTTTGAAAAAATGTTATGTGATATTGGGTTTACTTCAATAGAACAAACAAAATGGTTAGGTGGAGCTACAAGACTTTTCAAAGCAACTAAAAAAAGTTAAAAGATTGCCGTCTTCTTGTTTTAAATTAAAAAAGCAAGCATGATTCTTTACATGTAATTTCTATGATTGATCTGTATTTGTTTCTTTATTAGGGGAGTTTATCTATGCTAAAAAGACCTAAGATTACTGTTGTTGGTTCTGGTGGTAACGTTGGAGCAGCTGTTGTACAATGGTGTGCGCAAAAAGAATTAGGCGATCTTGTTTTAATAGATTTAAAACCAAATGTAGCACAAGGTAGAGCATTAGACTTAGCTCAAGGCGGAGCTTTCGCTGGTTTTAATGCATCTTTTACAGCAACCGACGATTCTTCTTTTATGCAAGATTCAGATGTTGTTGTTGTTACTGCAGGCATTCCAAGAAAGCCTGGGCAAACAAGAGAAGAACTCGTAGGAATTAATGCAGGTATTGTAAAAACAGTCTGTGAAAATATAAAAAAATATGCCCCAAACTGTGTATTAATTCTAGTTTCAAATCCACTTGACGCTATGCTTACAGTCGCACAAAAAGTAACAAGCTTTCCCCGCGAACGTGTTATTGGCATGTCAGGAGTGCTTGATTCCTCTCGCTTTAGAAGCAATATTGCCCGCGCACTTAATGTACATATAAAAGACGTTTCTGCCATAGTTATTGGAGCACATACTGACAAAGATATGGTACCAGTAACAAGCACTGCTACTGTGGGAGGTGTTCCGTTAAGCAAACTGTTAACTGCCGATCAAATTGCCGATGTTGTTAGCAGAACAAAAAGAGGCGGCGCTGAATTAACTGAATTAATCGGAACTTCTGCATGGGTTGCTCCTGGTTTTGGTGTTACTGCCATGATTGAAAGTATAGTTTTAAACCAAGGTAGAATTCTCCCTTGTTCAGTTGAATTAAAAGGTGAATATGGCATTTCAGAAGGAGCTTGTCTCTGTGTGCCTGTTAAATTAACTAATAAAGGAGCAGAAAAAGTTTTTGAAATGGATTTATCTCCCGAAGAAAACGCAGCCTTAAAAGCAGCTCATACTGCATATTTAGAAGTGAGAAAAATTGCCTTAAATAGTATGAATTAATTAATGGGTAACAATTAAATTTTTTTACCCATTAATTAATTTTTCAGTCACAAATTCTAGTTTTTCGCTTTGATCAGCAACTGATTTTGAAATTTCTTCCTATTTATTAAAAATTCTATTACAGTAATTAAATTTAATACTCTGTTCTTTTGCTTTTAATATTGATTTTAATGTTCTTCTATTAACAGTGAAAAAAATTTTACCATTGTTAATTTAATCATTTGATAAATTTTAAACTACATAAATGTACAGAAATTTTTTTTTAAATTACTAAACTTCTGAGCCATTATTTTACTAAAATTAAAATAAATTACTAAATTTATAGTAAATTCAAAAACATAAAAGAAGAGATTGACAATAAAAAAAATACTCTCATATTAGAATGTGTTGTGAATTAACTTATATGTTACAGACTAAGTTAAATTTTCAATTTTATAAAACCATAACTTACTACTTTTACAATGGTTTTATTTTGCGATTAAAAGGAAAAAACATGAAACCATTCCTTCCCCTTTGCGCTTTTTCAGCACTTTTGGTTACAAGTTGTTTTGAAAATGCAACTCCTCCTAATTCTAATGTAATATCAGCCGCCTCATGTCCTACAGCTGCCGTTAGTGTTTTTAAAGTTTCATATAATGAAAACCAAGGTAAATATACTATTTTTCATAGCGCAGGAAATGAAAGCAAAAGTTTACCCAATCCATTAAATGTTAAAAATATTCAAATGGCACAAATGGCAAAGCCCCAAGGCAGCAGCAGTGAAACAGCTAAACTCAATTTTGCCAAAGCTGATGGTGGTTGCACCCCAGTACTTGAATTGACAGAAGGTTATAAAATAGATCTTGTTGCTGCAAATGCCCAAACAAATGCAAATGGTGAAACTGTAGCTAACACTGGAAGCAGCGGCAGTTCTTGGGCTCCTTTTCTCATGGGTGCTCTGGTAGGTAATGCTGTCTCAAATGCAATGCAACCGCGTTATGCACCACCTGCATATTACTTACCACCACCTGCTGCTAGTCAAGGCGGTTTGGTAACAGGCGGTGTCTCTGGAAAAACTCCTGACGAACTTAATAAAAAATATGAAAATCAGTACAAACAATCACCAACTAAAAAAGGTTTTTTCTCTTCACAATCAAAAAACTATGGCGATGAATCAAAACCTAAAAAATCTGGTTTCTTCTCTGGAAAGAGCGATTCTTCTTCTAGTAAAAAGTCTAGTGGGTTTTTTAGAAAGAAAAAATAAAACAACGAATCATTCATAGAAAAGGAGTTCTTATGTCTAATTTTTATACTGGTGTTGTAAGAAAAAAATATACTTTATTATGTGAATCTCCTGAGGGAGCTCAAATTGAAATTATTTCTTGTTATGATGAAAATGCTGCTAAAGTCAGTAAAGAAGCAACGCAAAAAATTCTGACTTTAATGGAAGAAAGTTTTGAAATGGAAGAAGGTTTTAAAATGAAAATTGTGGAATCGATGGAATCGGCTGAAGACATTCCACTAGTCGAAATGAAAAATAAGAAAGAAGCTTCTATGTGAGTTTCTTTCTTATTTATTTGAAAATTTATTTCTACTATTATTTTCTCATAAAGAGTTATATTTTAAAATATAACTCTTTATCAATTTTATTGTTACTTAGAAATATTTGTAGTTGAATTCAATGGATTTTCACTGATAGTAAATTTTATATTATTTTCATTTACTGCTTTAGACGCTGATAAATAATAAATTTTATTATTATCAGTTAGGTTTTTATAACCGAACGTTTTGTAAATTCCCATTGAATCAGCTTGTTCAAGTTTGCCATTTGGTAAAAAATTCATTTTTAGAGCATATAAATTCTCCGTATGGCTTAACAAAATAGGTTTATTATCATCTACTAAATAGATTTTTTGAATTGTCGCTAGACAATGAAATTTATTCAATATTGGAAGTTTTTTGTTAGCACAACTACTGGGTTCTACTTTAATGCTACTAATAGAAGCTAAATTCATTAAATCAATGACTTGCAAGTTGCATATTTTAAAAGCATTAGTATCAAAACTTCTTACTACTTTTATATCATTCTCATCGGTGGGATTAATAACTTTATTTGCACAGCTGACATAACCCTCAATATAGCCAATTTGGACTGCACTACTTTGTGAATATGCCATTTGACAGAATAAAATAGATGCAACTAATGCTAACGATTTATTTAATTTTTTCATTTAAGTATAATCCTTCTTGTCATTTAATAATTTAATTAATTTTGTATATTTATAAAATGTGAAACTTTATCATTCAAATTAACACTACTTCCTTTATAAATTTTTATTTGATACGTTTTTGTATGATCAATTTCAAATTTATTATTGAACATATCGTTAGCACAAGTTTTAATATCAGATTCATTATTATCTATAGTATAAGTACATACTGTTTTTCCTGTAACATCAATGACAGGCAAATCGGGTAAAAGACGCACTAACGGATCAATGCTTGCTACTAATTTATTATCGTGAATTTTAATTCCATAGGGGTTACTATTGGTGTCTTTACTAATTATAAAATCAGACATCTGAAGCTCTAAATTTGTAATAGGTAAGGAAACTATAAATTCAAACATTTTGTATGAAGTAGAACCATTTTGGTGGATTGCAATAATAATTTTTTTTGTACTATGGTCTAATTCGTCAGTAAAATTATCTTTAAAACCTAGATTATTTTTGTTTAATTCAATTTTTTCACCATGGGTTATTGTTTTTTTATTTTCTGCCGGTTCGCTTTCATAAAAAGCCTGAATATCTTCTAGTTTAATATTCTTTTTATTATTAAATTGTTCATCTTGCGCAATAAGATACTCATACGAGGTATCAGGAGATTTGTTAATTAAGTTAAGACTTCCAGTATATGAAATTTCATAATTTTTTGATTTTTTTATTGCTTTTATAGACATTTTATTTTCAATATCAACACTAGGCAAAGGAACTAAGGCTTGCTGGAAAGTTTTTGCAATAACAGTCAGTTCTTCATCAATGTCAGCAATAGTTAATTCAATATTATTTTTTTCAAACCTTGACAATAAAATATTTATTTTGGGTATTCCATTGTTAGAAAATAAATTCATTTTTGTATAAATAGTCTCAGCTTTTCCTTTAAATGGCACAAATTTTAAGGCTGTAAGTTCACTACTTGTAATTTCATAGCCATTATGCTTAAATTCATTACTATTTATGCCATCACTTTCTTTTATTTCTTTCACTAGTAACTTACATTTATCATCATTTTTTAGAATTTTAATGTTCGATGAATCTTTTGTTAACAGCCATTTACTGTCAGCTGTTTTTCCTACACAGTTTTGATAGCTGCCAGAAATTTCAATATTGTTTGTATTTACCGATGCATCACTTTTAAAACTAGCATAAATTTCCTGAACATCATTCGCTTTGTTTTTATTTATCGAAGGTGCAGTGCGGCCTTGATTCGAACATGAAACAATAAAAAAAGCTGTACCTAAAGAAAACACTGCCGAATGAATGATAATACTTT
>CAYSZE010000312.1:0-14709 GCA_964435255.1 uncultured Oligoflexia bacterium | reverse complement strand
ACGGCTCATAAAAACCCGTGCGGAAGACAACGAAAGCATCTTGGAAGAATTGATCAGTTTAGAAAATGATATGTTAGATTAATAAAAACATTAAATTGTCATAGTAAAATAAAATGTCGCAAAATGAAGCTTATTAGTTATTAAAAATTTAATTCGCCTACCTAAAAGATCATTGCAATTTGTTTGGAATGTTTGTATCTATGCCCTTCACAGGAGCAAGAACCTCTTTACAAGTTGTTCTTTCTGTGCTTATCCTACACATGATTTTTTTTTGTTTGTTTTTATTTTTTGTTGCCTACACTGGAGGATTATACCGTGGCAAAGGAAAAATTTGAGCGTTCCAAGCCTCATATGAACATCGGTACCATTGGTCACGTTGACCACGGTAAGACCACTCTTACAGCTGCTATTTCTGCTGTTCTTGCTACAAGTCAAGGTAAAACTGCTACTAAATTCGATGAAATCGACAAAGCGCCAGAAGAAAAAGCTCGTGGTATTACCATTAACGCTTCCCACATCGAGTATGAAACTGCGAATCGTCACTATGCACACGTGGACTGTCCTGGCCACGCAGACTATGTAAAAAACATGATTACTGGTGCTGCGCAAATGGACGGTGCTATTCTTGTTTGTGCTGCGACTGACGGTCCAATGCCTCAAACTCGTGAGCACATCTTGCTTGCGCGTCAGGTGAACGTGCCATACATCGTTGTCTTTTTAAATAAATGCGACATTGCTGACCCTGAATTAACTGATCTTGTTGAAATGGAAATTCGTGAACTTTTAACTAAGTACAGTTTCCCTGGTGACGACACTCCAGTTATTCGTGGTTCTGCTCTTGGTGCTCTTCAAAATCCTAGCGATGCGAAAAATGCAAAATGCATTCTTGACCTTATGGAAGCAGTTGACTCTTTCATTCAAGAACCACCTCGTCCTATTGACAAACCTTTCCTTATGCCAATTGAAGACGTGTTCTCAATTTCTGGCCGTGGTACTGTTTGTACTGGTCGTATTGAACAAGGTATCTGCCGCGTAGGTGAAGAGCTTGAAATCGTTGGTATCAAGCCAACAACTAAAACAACTTGTACTGGTGTTGAAATGTTCCGTAAGGTTCTCGACCAAGGTCAAGCTGGTGACAACGTCGGTGTTCTTCTACGTGGTACAAAACGTGAAGACGTTGAACGTGGTCAAGTTCTTTCTAAGCCAGGTTCAATCAAACCTTTCAAGAAATTTACTGCGCAAATCTACGTTCTTAATAAGGACGAAGGTGGACGCCATAAACCTTTCTTTAAAGGCTACCGCCCACAATTCTACTTCCGTACAACTGACGTGACTGGTGTTGTTGATCTTCCAGCTAATGTTGAAATGGTTGTTCCTGGTGATAACGTTGAAATCACTGTTGAACTCATTACTCCAGTGGCAATGGAACCAGGTCTTCGTTTCGCTATCCGTGAAGGTGGCCGTACTGTAGGTTCTGGTGCTGTTGGTAAATGTATAGAGTAATTTTTTACTTTAAAGCATTTTCATAAATGTAAAAAGCTCTCTAAATTTTTAGAGGGTTTTTTTATTTTAATATTAAGCAATTTTTTCTTAAAAAGCCTTCCCTCTATTCTTTATGATTGTAATGTGGTAAAAACTGCAAAGAATTTTAACAAATACAAGGAGGATAGAAATTTATGAAAATAAATTCGCGCTACTGCAAACGTCTTTTGAGTTTTGTGTCCTTTTTTGCCTGTTTTGGTTTTAGTTTTTTTCCTTTCCCTTTTTTTTATCAATTTTCTTTTGCAGCACCAACAGCTCAACTTAAAACCCAAGCTCCAGGTTATTTTCGCTTGGCACTAGGTGAATTTGAAGTGACAGCCTTATATGATGGGCATTTAAAATTGGAACACACACAATTGTTTAAAGGAATTACCGCTCCTGAGCTGAAAAAATTATTAAATAAAGTTTTTATTGCTGGTACAGATGTTGTGACACCTATCAGTGCTTACTTAGTAAATACGGGCAGCAATTTGGTATTAGTTGATGCAGGTGCTTCTAAGTGTTTTGGCCCAGGCGGAGGTAATATTTTAGAAAGTATTAAAGCAGCAGGTTATGAACCAGGGCAAATTGAAACTATTTACATAACTCACATGCATGGAGATCATGTGTGTGGTTTAACGAGTGCCGATGGTAAAATGAATTTTCCAAACGCAATGGTTAGAAGCTCGCAAGCAGAAGCAGACTTCTGGCTAAATGAGAAAACCATGCAAGGAGCACCTGAAGAGTATAAACCTTTCTTTAAAATGGCTATGGATGCACTAAAACCTTATCGTGATAATAATAAGTTCAAACCATTTGCTCCTAAAGAAGAACTTGTAAAAGGTTTTGAAGCTATTCCAACTATTGGCCATACTCCTGGACATACGAGTTATCAAATTTCTTCTGGCGGAGATGCTTTAATCGTCATTGGAGATATTATTCATAGCTATTCTACCCAATTTCCAAATCCTAAAGTAGGAATTAAATTTGATAGCGATGGTAAAAAAGCTGTGGCACAACGTATCGCTTTATTTACCAATGCTGCTAAAAATAGAATCTGGTTAAGTGGCGCACATTTGCCTTTTCCAGGTATGGGACACATCCGTAAAGAAGGCAAAGGTTTTGCTTGGGTTCCTGTTGAATATGCGCCATATGGAGTGACAAATTTTCGCAAATAAAAGTTAGAACAATGAAGAATGATACTGAACAATTTACGCAAAAAATAACTTATTTAATGACTCCTGCAGGGTACAAGAAACTGCTCGATGAGTTTAATCTCTTAGCTAAAAAAGAACGGCCGCAAGTGGTACAAGAGGTTACTGCCGCAGCAAAACTTGGTGATCGTTCTGAAAATGCTGAATATCAGTATGGCAAAAAAAGGCTCAGAGAAATTGATCGTAGACTGCGTTTTTTAGACAAACGAATTACTTCTGCAAGAGTTGTTGATCCTAAAGAACAAATTGGCGAAAAAATATTATTTGGTGCAACCGTAAAATTAGAAAATGCTGTGGGAAAATTGTTTACTTATCAAATTGTAGGCGAAGATGAAGCCGATTTAAATTTAAAAAAAATAAGTTGGAAATCACCTTTAGCACAAGAATTATTAAATAAAAAAATTGGCGATATTGTAGTGGTTGAAGCCCCTGCAGGAGTGCGCGAATTCGAAATAATTGAATTTAAATTTATTTAAGAACAAGGAGGTTCGCGTGAATACTCAAGATATTGAATATCGTGTTCATAATGTCACATGTCGTGGGTATCTTATTGAGCCAAAAGCTCCAGGTTTAAAGCTGCCTGGCATTGTTATGTACACAGATTTTTGGGGACTAAACCAACGCCAAAAAAAAGTTGCCGAAAAGTTAGCACAAATGGGGGCTGTGGTTTTAGCCGCTGATATGTACGGCGAACAAAAAACAGGCAGTACTTTTGAGGAAGCAGGAAAACTGATGCACAGTGTCACTGAGCATGATGATATTTTAAAAAACCGTATTCTTGCCCCGTATGATCTTTTAAAACGCAATCCTAATGTGGATAACAGAAAATTATTTTCTATCGGGTATTGTTTTGGCGGCATTTGTTCTTTGCAATTAGCCCGAATGGTCGATGACTTACATGGCGCTATTTCTGTGCATGGGTTATTGGCTACAAAACAACGGGTGCCAGCAACTAAAAAAATGGCTAAAATGCTTATACTGCATGGTGCGCGTGATCCTATGGTCACAAATGATGACATAGTCGCTTTTCAAAAAGAAATGATTGCTTGTCAGGCCGATTTCACTTTCATAGCACATGGTTTAAGCACTCACGCTTTTACCAACACCGAAGCCGCTGGAACGGAAGTCACAGCCTATAACTTTTTAGCGGATATGCGATCTAATTTATTTATTAAATCTTTTTTAACTGAAAATTTTTAATGAAATCGTTTTTTTAAATTCTTCTGTCTGCTGATTTATATGACTTGTATTTAAAATACCTAATTGAAAATTTAAAATGTTTACTTTGCTATCCTGCACAGCTAAAGGAAAAGCAATTGAAAATATAATTGGTTGGGTTAGTTTAATAAGTTCATCAGCTTTTTTTATTTCATCAATATAGTAAATAAAACAAAAGTCATATAAATTAGGGCATGTTTTTTGAATAAAAATATATTTATATAATGGGTTATGTATATATTCTATATTTGAATTGTTATTATTAAATAAAAAACTTAAGTTATGGAAAGTTTCTGAATTTAAAAAGCCTATACAATATTTACAAAATGTTAAATCGTTACAATTTGTGGCTGTTATAAAATGATTTTCAAACTGTTGAGCGGTGGGTATTCTTTTAACAAGAGGTTGAATAGTTGTTTTACCTATGCCACCAAAACCAATGATAGCTTGAAATGTTCCATTAAAGCGTTTTGAAATGTGACGTTCGTTATATATTACATTTATATCATTCCAGTCTTGTAAAGTTTTATTTAAATTGCAAGGGAGAAGTGAAAATAGTTTTTTTCCAATATTACATTTGTCATCTATTATTTCGAAAGTTTTTAAATGAGAAAAATAAGGAATTCGTTGTTTGTTTTGTATCAATTGTTTGTATGTGTTTATGATTATTAAGCATATAATTTTTTTGCTTTGATAACTCGATATTGTGCATTTTTTATTATAAAAATTAACTAAAAAGTCATAAATTTTTTCTTTGCTCAGGAAAGGATCTAAGGAACATAATTCTATTTCTTTTAAATTATGATTGTGTGAGTAATAATTTATCAGAAAAATAATCCAAAAACTTTTTTCGTAAATGATATCTAAATTGTTTTTTAATTTTTGAATAAATTCTGAAACTCGCAAAATAAATACATTAAATAAATTTTCTTGATCTGCTCCTTTATTGTCAATTGATATAAAAAATTGACTAAGTGCTGTGTCATCTTTTATGACTTGTGATAAATAAATATAATTTTTTTCCGCCATGTACTGATTAAATTTTTTGGCCGTTTTCTGAATAATATCTTGAAAATCTTTTAAACTAATATTGTAAGTGTATTGTTTTTTTACTTTTTCTTTTTCAATATTAATTTTATAAGAAAAATAATAGCAGTTGCTTTTTTTTATTATTTTGTCAAATGTTTCTTTAAATAAATCTATTTCATTAGCGTCGAATTTTTTTATCCCAATTTTAGGATTATATATTATTAAATTCAGTTTTTGATATTGAAAATAAATAAAAACACCATAAAAATTTAAACAAGCACTGTCTTCTTGTATGACATAAAAATTACTGTAACTATTTTGTTTGATAAGGTCTTGAATTTCTGTATCCAAATATTTTATAAATGGTTTATTTTTATGATCGTGAAGGAAACCTTTTTGAATGTTAAGACCTGAGTGCAATGTGTTGATAATGGTATTGTAGTTTTGGTATTGTGTTTCTTCAGCTTCCTGCTCTTCATTTAAATTATATTTCATTTCCTGACATTTTATTAAAAAGTTAATATATTCCAGTTTTTTTTCATCGAAGAAATTTTTAAAGCTTGAGAGTTCTCCATAAGTAAAATAATCATCTTTGATAAATTTTAAAAATAGACAGACTAAAGAAAAAGAAGGGTTTTTAACGAGATCGTCCATGATCTCTTTTGAATTTTTAACTGCATCAAGAGACAATATATTTTTTTTAAGTAAATTTTTATTTATGCGGGGAAGGCTCTGAAAGAAGACCATAAATATACAACCTCCATATTGTTATTTATTTTTTCAAAAATTTTTATATTTTCTGTTTAAAACAAAAAACACAAATTATTTTTTATATAGAAAAATTTTTAAAAGAAAATAAGAAACAATAAGTATTTTTACTTTATTTTTTTCCAGTTGTTTTTATTGTGTCGCTTCAAGCAGTTGGTTGGTCTTTTGGTAAGTAACAGAATGAGGCAATAAATGGAGGTGCCGATCGGATTTGAACCGATGTATAAACGATTTGCAATCGTTTGCGTAGCCGCTCCGCCACAGCACCTTAGGATGATGACGTATATCGTTTCTATATTAGCTTTGCAAGAGGGGATAATAAAATTTTCTGTTTATTAAGATAGCTAATACAAGGTTATTATAAGCTTGTGACGTATTCTAACCACAAATTATCAAGCTCCTGAAATAATAAAGGAAATTCTTTTTCATACAGCTCGCGCACCAAGTCCATGGACGAGTTGGGGACGTTAAAGTGGGTATTGCCGCTGCGGATTTCTCTATCAAAGTAAATTTGAGAAGAAAAACGATCACAAATATCGACAATAGCGAGAAGGTGTTTATCTGTTGGCCAAATTAATTGGAAACGCTTACAAATACTTTGTAATATATCATGTTCAATTTGGCGGTGCATTTTATCAACTTCTTTTTCTCTTATTTTTATGGGGTAAATAAGATCGCTTGAATAGGCTTCGGCCAAATCATGTAATGCTGCCGCATGGTAAAGAGCTATGCGATGGGTTTCTGGTAAATTAAGTTTGGTCGCGAGCAAGCGGCATAAAAAAACCACTTGAAACGTATGTTCTCCCACGCTTTCTGGAAAATGATAACTCCAACCTTTATAGCGGTAATGTTCTTTTAATTTTTCAACCATGCCTAAAAAGGTTGCCGAATAACCCGCAATACCATCTTCTTGCAGCCCTTTATTTGCTTCGTAAAAAAGCTCATCCAACAGTTCAACAGCTTTTCTCCATGCCAATGGTTTTTCTTTTGTTGCATTTTCTTGTTGGCAGGGGTGTTGTTTGGCTAATTTTTTGCCAGCTAAAATTTGTTTGCGCTTTTCGTCATAATGCGTTTTATGACGTTCAGCTGCAAAGTACTGGTTGCCTAATAAACATTCTTTTTCAATATATAATTTAGAGGCAAAAGAGTCGACCAGTTCATGCAAGCCATACAATTCACTGTTCCGTGTGGTTTCAAGCCCTAATGAAATTTCAGTTTCTTTCCACAATTTGCCCCGAATTTGATCGTAAATGTCTTTAACCTGCGGATGGTTTTTGCGTAAATGATAACTGGGATCACCAAGTAACGTTTTAGGCAATTCTGCAAAAATAGACAGCTCAATAAATTCACATTGTTCTTTCACTGTTAATTTTAAATGGGGAGCCAGGATCATGCTTAAAATAATTTGGGTGTAGCCGTGCTCTGCCGCAGATTGTTTTTTAATACAAATAGAATCGGAGAATAAAGGCAATGAACATATAATTTTTAATTTGCCGAGTTTGCTGGGTAACAACTTATCCATAACGTATTACCTTTTTAGTTTTTAGAATAATCATAACCTTTAGCATATTCTAAGTAACGCATTGTCGTTGCATAAATATTAGCAAATTCTTTATCTGTTACTTGTCGTACAACTTTTGCAGGCGAACCTATAACTAAACTTCTAGGCGGAATTTTTACGCCTTGGGTGACAATGGCACCAGCCCCTACAATGGACTCAGCGCCAATAACGGCACCGTCCATAATAATAGCTCCCATACCAATAAGGCAGCCTTGTTCAATTGTACAGCCATGAATAGTTGCTAAATGCCCAATGCTGACATTTTTTGCAATATAGGTAGGGAATTTTTGAAAAGTACAGTGAATGACAGCATTGTCTTGAATATTTGTATTTTCTCCCACAAAAATACTATGCACATCACCACGGACAATCGCATTAAACCACACACTGCAATTTGCTTCTAACGTAACATCGCCCGCTATTCTGGCGCCATCAGCTAAAAAAACCGTATCAGCAATTTTAGGTAAAATGCCATTATAGGCAACAATCGAGGCATGGGGACTTCTGTTTTTTGCAATTGATAATACCTGCGTCATAAAAAAAACCCTTTGTTTATTTCGTCTTTTAACTTTCCGATCACATGTTCTGAGAATGAAACCTAAGTCTAATAGAAAAATGTAAAAATATGCCTTACGCAAGAGATCTCATAATCCCTTTTTTTTTCAAAATACACTTAGGTATGACTTTCATTTTTATCTTAATAGCAACATGTCATGCAATGGCACAAAATAATACGAGTTTAAAAAAATCGGAACCCATTTACCAAAACCCTTTTGATCTGGCGAGTGGAGGAGCTTCATTGACGCGCGCCACTCAAGAAGGAGTCCTGTTTTCTAATCCTAGTTTACCAGCTTTTGGTGAAGGGCATTTTCGTTGGATCTTTTTACGCAGCACGTTTAGTGTAGGGGAAGGAACAATAAAAACGAGTAGCGATCTTTTAAAAACATCAGCAAATGCCAGTTCAACTTCAACACTTATTAATAATGCCGCTAACGATTTATTTAATTACCCAAACTACCTTGGGTTAAGTAACGCCGCAGGCGTGTTAACTTCTGAATTTGGTATTGCTGGGTTTGCAGCAAATAAATTATTTACCAATGGCAAAAAGTTCGGCTCCGTGGGGGTGCCGCAGCTTGTGGTGCAAGACAATGGTTTTGCTGGTGTTGCTTCAACAATAAGCACTGCTTTCGGTGATCACTTAGCTGTTGGTATTGGACCAAAATATATTTACAATGCCGAAGTGAATACCACACTTTCTGTTTCTGAAGTTATGAGTCCTTCAACTGCTTCTAGTAAATTAAGCAATGCCTTACTTACAGGAAATGCCATTGCCGCTGACATAGGTTTTACACTCCAACATAGAACAAAAAATTTTGATGTGCGCTTTGCAGGTGTGGTTGCCGATGTGGGCAACACCACTTTTACAGGGGGGCTGCCACCATGGTTGCAAACTTATAATGCAGGTCTTGGATTTGCCGTACACGACTTTACCAACGCTATGCATTGTGCGGTCGATTACCGTGATGTGACAGATGTTTACCAAGAAGATTTACCCCGAAAAATTTATATGGGTTGTAAACTGTTGCTAACCAAAATTTTTGGTTTGGGATTTGGCTATTTGCAAGGTTGGCCCAGTTATGGTTTTGTGTTGAATTTATTTTTATTTCGCTTGGAAGGAGGCGTTTATACTCGAGATATAGCTAAGCAATCAGGGCTTGTGGGGCAAAAAGTATATTTTGTTAGCTTGGGGTTTGAAATATGAAACAAAAAATTTTAGCCATTTTTCTTTCACTGTTGTCTACGCAAGTTGTTGGTTGTGCAGGAAATATTTTAGTTCGTTACTCAACCCAAAAAAATATGCAAGAACAAGCAGAATATGACATGCAAAATGGTGACTATACAGCAGCACAAACAAAACTACTGACAATAATAGCAAGTGATCCTACGAATTATACTGCTGTTTCTTTATTAGCAGCTTGTTATGCTGCTATTGGCGGGGTAAAATTATTAGATATTTTAATTAACGCAGCTGTGCAATCCACTGCAAATAACAATACAAATTCAAACGCAATAAATTTAGCAAGTGCTGTGTTACCAACACCGACGGCCACAGTCTTTAGTCAAATGAATTTAGCTATTAATACTATGGCAAGTATTCCACAAGCAAGTTTGACAAGTGACATGTCTTTTCAACAACAAATGTTTTTAGACTTGTATTTGTTACTGCAAATTCTCGATTTATTAATTACGTTACGAGCAGGTGGTACTTTAACCAATGCGCAATTAACTTTATTATTTAATACTATTGCTAGTATAAATGGTGTTTCGGGTAGCAATACCAATCAGGTGACACAAGCTGTAAGCAATATAACTAATGGAATCAATAGCTCACCTGGAGGAAACCAGGCGCAGCAGGTTGGAAATTATTTAACCCCCTTTATCTAAAAAACTATAAATTATTGTTAAAATATCTATAAAACTTTCAATTAATAAAAATAAAATTTTGCTGTAAAATAAATCATTTGTTTTTGTTATCTAAATAAATATTTAATACTATTAAATAATACTTAAATTTTATTAAAATTATTGGTTATTAAAAAATATTTTTCTAGAGTAACATAAGACTATAAAATAACTAAGATAACAAGTTTATATGAATACCAAATAATGTAACTATTATTTTTATAGATATTAAAATTAAAAATTTTAATAAAAAGTGTAAAATTGATTATATTTTATCTGCATTTTTTTTGACAATTTAATTTAATTTGGCTTATACATACAAAATTGCAAATATACGCATCCGTTACTTTGCAATTACAGCAATTTATATCTTTTGCTTTAAGTATTTTGTTTTTTTTAGGAGAAAAATACATGACAGTTCAAAAAACTTTAAAACTCACTGCACTTAGCTTGGGTATAGCAAGCATTGCATTAACGGGATGTAATAAAGGAAGTGATGGGAAAAATGGGTCTGACGGGAAGAGCGGTAAGGCAGGTGGAATTAATCCTATAACTGCTACTCCCTTACCAACAGTAGTAGGTCCTAATGGAGAAATAGCTCCAGCCAAGCCTACAAGTATGATTCTTAAAGGTGTAGATCAATACGGAAACCAAAAAGAAGTTCATTATGATTTAGTAGATAAAGGTAGTTTACATATAACTACCCATACTGAGCTTATACCTGCTAATGATTGTGTCAAATTTACAGTATCATTTAAAAGTGAAAGTGGTGAAATTGTAATTAATGACACTACATCTATGTATAATGTAGTAACAGGAATTCCACAGGATATAAATTCTATATTTAAAGTCACACTAGAAGGTTCATCTCAAGCTAAGTTTGAAATTAAAGATGGCCATGTTTGTCCATTAAGAACTGAAGGTCTGGATCTTAGAAATTCTATCCCTTCTGCAACGGATAAAAATAAATTAGTTCCAAATGCAGATAGTCGTGAAATCAATTCATTTGAATTTGCGAAAAAATTTGACAAAGTTCGAATTGTGGCTACTGCAATAAATAATGCTAGAGTTTTACCAGCTCATAAAGAGCTTGAAGTAACAGATTCTCACATTAATATCATTCAATACTTACCTGTAGAAGGTGAAGTAACTCCTAACCATAGAATTATACATGCTGGATTAGAGTCAGAATATCCAATTAACTTAGAAGGTATAATTTCTACAAGAGATTCTAAAGGTAACGATCTCAGAGGATCAACTGGAGAACTTACAAACAAAAATGCTGAAATTTTATTAGCATTCGAAAATGGTAAAGTTATTAAAGATGCATTAGTATACAGAAAAAATAGAACAGGAAAAGTTGACGGATGGTATATAGATTCTAAGAAACTTGAACACGACTATATCAAAAATCCTAATGTAGCAACATTCCAAAACTATATCGTTTATGTCAATCCAAATGGAAGCATATATCCAAAAAATACTTTAACCAAAGAATTGTATATTGCTATTGCAGCTCCTATTATCCAAGATATTAAGCTTCATGGTCTTAAAACCAATGTATATGGTACACAATCTTTTGATGTAAAAGTAAAATATTCAAATTCTAATGACTTTGTCTCTGTTCGTTCCCTTCCAAAAAAAGAACAAGAGAAAATAACAATTGCATTTGAAGCATTTGATATCAGTGTTCAAGGCAACAATAAAAAAATTACTAATGAAATTTTCATAACTAATAATAATTTAGAATCAGGAAATTTAGTTGAGACAATTATTACTGCTGCCAATAAAAACTATCTGATAGATAATAATGCTATAAAAATTCATGAACAAGTTAAAGTTTCTAAAAAATCAAACCAAAATGATGCTTTATTTGCCTTGCATGTACCTTCTTCAACAAAGTATTTTGACGGTAATAATGTTAAAGATTTTTATGAATTAAATGTTAATTTAAGTTATAAATCAGATGGAAATGTTTTATCTAAAGCGCAATTAGCTTCGCTAGATCCCCATATTGCAGCTAAGTATAAATGTAATTTTGTACCTTCCACAGCAAATAGTGAGAATGCACTAATTAAAACTGGAACACAAATTACTGGTGATAATGCTATAAAAATTCATAAAGAAATAGAAGATTTTGAAACTGCATTAGAATTATTAAATCCTAAATTGGAAACAGCAAAAACGGCAGCAACAGCTAGCAATGCTACAGAAGAGCAAAAATCTGTGTATAAAAATTTACAAAGAAAAGAAGCTCATTATAAAGCAGCTATTGCTGACAAACAAAATCTACTTGATCAATTATATCCTAGTGTTGTAGTAGATAGTACAAGCACTACAACTGTCAGCAACCCAGCAATACCTATCAGTAATTATGCTGTCGGATGCAATGATCGTACGTATTCAAAAGAAACAGAAAAAGTAGTAACTCATAAGCACCACTTCATTGTAGCTGAAAGAGAACCTGTCATTAAAGTTAAGAAACAATACTATGACTTAATTAATAAGACATTTACGCACGAATTTAAAGACAGGGCTGATGCAACTAAAATACTAGAAACACCTTTTAAAAACAATCGCCCTATAGCCTTTGCTGGTGCTAAAGCTAATTCTAATTATGAAGAAGAAAAATTCGGTTGTGTGAGACTTGTTGGGCAATTATATTATGTGGCTAAGAATGGTACAGTAACAAATATGCCAATTTCTTCTGCAAGATTAGCTGATGAATTTGATGTTAAATTTGATACTTCTGAAAGTTTAATAGCTTTACCTGGCAGCAAAAAAAGAATAGAAACACCAGATTTATTCTGTCCAAGCAAGGCAGGTTCTGCAGAATTTAATGCTAAATTCCAAGAATTAAAACCAGTTCGTGTAACTGTTAATAGTCATGGTTTCATTGATCTTCCTATAGCTAAAATGTTCTTTGATACCCCTGCAGTTAATGGCGGATATGCAACAGGCAAGGTTGAGCATGTATTTACTGCCAATAATTTAACAGGAGTTGCTATTAGACCGTATATCCTCAATACAAGCGGTAAATATAACGTCTCTAGTAAACTAATATCTTACGAAAAAATTGCTGGTAAGTTTACTTATAACACCTTACATGATGCTTTAAATGCTAATGACAGTAACTATTCTAAACAGTATACAACTATGTATCTTTTAGATAATAGTGCAAATGCTACATCAACTAGCAAGTTCTGGTCACTTGCATTTGATAATACAAACTTTGATTCAGCGCTCTCACACTCTCAAAATGTCAGTGTATTACCTCTAAGTGATATAACAAGTACTGATTATTCTGAGTTGGCAAACTTATTTGGGGAAGTGCAAGAATATAAAGAACAATTTAATCAGTCTGTCGACAAGATTAAATTAGAAGGTAATGAATTACGTGCAAAACATGCAAATGGTGATGTAAATTATCAATTTGTTCATAAAGAATCGTTAGCAGTAGATCCAGCAACTCCAACTCCAACTCCAGATGAAGATGCAGAATAAAAGCTATTTCGGATAGATTTTTAGCTAAAAAACCCCAACCCAATACTCCTAATTGGGTTGGTATTGTATTTTATACATTTAAAAGTTAATTTTTCCATACTAGATATTCGCTTTATATCAAATTTTAAGCATAATAAATAAAAATTATAAAATTCATAGTGTTATTAAATAAAAATACTAAAAAAATAAAAAACTGATTATAACTATAGCAAATTATAACTATAACTTAAATTTTTAAATTTCTTAACAATTATTTTTAAAAAATAACAAAAATCCATATATTATATGCAAAAGTATTAATTAAATTAGCGTAATTGTTTTATTATACAAAGTATAAATTTTAAAAATGAATTTATTATTTATAAAGAAGAACAAAATATATTAATTTTTAATATATTATATTTAAAAATTAATAATTTATTGTATTAGTTTAGTGATACGTGTTTAGAGAATTTTCTTAAATATATAATTATATTAAAATATATTGCCATATTTTAATAAATAAGTTTCCAAAATAAAATAAATTATAAATTACTTATAAGTTGTGCTTTTTTGTAAAAATCAATAATAGTTTAAAAAAATTTTATAGCTGCCCATTTTAAAAATTTTTTATAACCATAAAATTAGATAATTATCTAATTTTATTATATTTTTAAAAATATACATAAGTTTTAACAAATATTGTTATTTTTGTTTATTTTGACAATTTAAAAAACTGTGATCTATATTTCTCGTTATTGCAAAGATAACCATTTTGTGAATTTGCAATTACGTTTTTCTAACGTTCTTTTATTTTCAATGGAGAAAGATATGCTTAAAAATTCTGTAAAACTTACAGCAATTGGTCTTGGTTTGGTTTCTTTTGCGCTAATTTCATGCAAAGATAAAGACTCAAAAGACAATTCCAACTCACCAGCGAATAAAGCTGGACAAACGACTGAAACTAAAAATACTGAAAAGCTTGAAGTCAGCTTCAGCAGTAAAAGCCTCTCTTTAAAAGGTGGTTGTGCGATAATTAATGTGAGCTACACAGATGCTAAAGGAAATAAATCTCCTAATTTAGCAGCGTTAAATGACAAAGACTTTTCTATAGGGCTTGATGCTGAATCTAAAAAATATTTTGATTTAGTAGGCAGTGAAATTTGTTCTAAAGCTGAAGCAAAAGATGGGCAAAAAGCAACTATTATAGCAAAATATAATAACTTATTTGCTTCTAATACCATATCAACAGTTAAAGAAGTTTTCAACGCTATTAAAACTGACTTAACTGATAAGTCTGTAGTTTTTGGTGAAAAAGTTACTTTTAATTTAAAAGGGTTTGCAAACTCTACTGTTGCTTATAGTGACGATAAGGCATTAGATACCTTAACTGATACGAATTATGCTATTGAAGTTATCGACACAGCTACATCAACAGTTGTTGCAAATGCT